>NZ_JAYSCO010000027.1:0-61773 GCF_041914865.1 Pseudoduganella sp.
ACTATGCGCGAAGCGCATAGTTTGTCCGATTGTCAGACCTGACCCCGAATTTCTTTTAACGCTTGAGCTGGCTAAGGTCGCGTACGGCGCCGCGGTCGGCGGAGGTGGTGAGGGCGGCGTAGGCTTGCAGCGCTTGCGAGACGTAGCGTTCGCGGTTCACCGGCTGCCAGGCGTCGGCGCCGCGCGCTTCCATGGCGCTGCGGCGGGCGGCCAGCTCTTGCGGCGTGACGCGCAGGTTGATCGTGCGCGCGGGGATGTCGATGTCGATCATGTCCCCTTCCTCCACCAGGCCAATGGCGCCGCCTTCCGCCGCTTCCGGCGAGGCGTGGCCGATGACCAGGCCGGATGAGCCGCCGGAGAAGCGGCCGTCGGTGAACAGGGCGCAGGCTTTGCCCAGGCCTTTCGATTTGATGTAGGAGGTCGGGTACAGCATCTCCTGCATGCCGGGGCCGCCTTTCGGGCCTTCGTAGCGGATGATGACGACGTCGCCTTCATGTACGGTGTCGCCCAGGATGCCTTCCACCGCTGCGTCCTGGCTTTCGAACACGCGCGCCTTGCCGCTGAACTTGAGGATGGATTCGTCCACACCGGCGGTCTTCACGATGCAGCCCTTCTCGGCGATGTTCCCGTACAGGACGGCCAGGCCGCCGTCTTTCGAATAGGCGTGCTCCAGGTCGCGGATGCAGCCAGTGCTGCGGTCCAGGTCGGACGAGGCGTAGCGTTCGGATTGCGAGAAGGCGACCTGGGTCGGCACGCCGCCCGGTGCGGCGCGGAACAGCTGGTGCACGGCCGGGTCGTCGCTGCGCTTGATGTCGTATTTCTCGATCGCGGCGCCCATGCTGGTGCTGTGCACGGTGTGCTGGCTGGTGTCGAGCAGGCCGGCGCGCGCCAGTTCGCCGAGGATGGAGATGATGCCGCCGGCGCGGTGCACGTCTTCGATGTGGAACTTGTCGGTCATCGGCGCGACCTTGCACAGGCATGGCACTTTGCGCGAGATGCGGTCGATGTCGGCCATGGTGAACGGCACTTGCGCTTCGTGCGCGGCGGCCAGCAGGTGCAGCACGGTGTTGGTGGAGCCGCCCATCGAGACGTCGAGCGCCATGGCGTTTTCGAACGCTTCCTTGGTGGCGATGGAGCGCGGCAGCACGCTGTAGTCGTCCTGTTCGTAGTGGCGCTTGGTAATCTCCACGATCAGGCGGCCGGCGCGTAGGAACAGTTCCTTGCGGTCGCTGTGGGTGGCGACGATGGTGCCGTTGCCGGGCAGGGACAGGCCGAGCGCTTCGGTCAGGCAGTTCATCGAGTTGGCGGTGAACATGCCGGAGCAGGAGCCGCAGGTCGGGCAGGCGGAGCGTTCGATCTCGGCCACGTCGGCGTCGGACACGGTGCTGTCGCCGGCCTTGATCATGGCGTCCACCAGGTCCAGCTTGATGATCTTCTCGCCGCCGTTGACGGCTTTGATCACCTTGCCCGCTTCCATCGGGCCGCCGGAGACGAACACCGCCGGGATGTTCAGGCGCATGGCAGCCATCAGCATGCCGGGCGTGATCTTGTCGCAGTTGGAGATGCAGACCATGGCGTCGGCGCAGTGGGCGTTGACCATGTACTCGACCGAGTCGGCGATCAGGTCGCGCGACGGCAGCGAGTACAGCATGCCGCCGTGGCCCATGGCGATGCCGTCGTCGACGGCGATGGTGTTGAATTCCTTGGCCACGCCGCCGGCGGCTTCGATCTCGCGGGCGACCAGCTGGCCCAGGTCTTTCAGGTGCACGTGGCCGGGCACGAATTGGGTGAAGGAGTTGACGACGGCGATGATGGGCTTATTGAAATCGCCATCTTTCATGCCGGTGGCACGCCACAGGGCGCGCGCGCCTGCCATATTGCGGCCTTGGGTCGTGGTGTAGGAACGGTATTGCGGCATGGTGGGGTCTCCTCAGTAAGAGTCTAAGGGTGCCTCGCGCACGGCGAGTTGTCAAATATATGATAATCGTGCCTGTGATATATTCTACGAATGACCATCGAACTTCGCCAGCTGCGCTATTTCGTTACCGTCGCCGAGGAGCTGCATTTCGGCCGCGCGGCACGCCGCCTGCATATGACCCAGCCGCCTTTGTCGCAGACCATCATGGCGCTGGAGGAGCTGCTGGGGGCGCCGCTGTTTGAGCGCAACCGGCGCGGCGTCACGCTCACCGCTGCCGGCGCCGCCCTGCTGCCGGAGGCGCAGCGCTTGCTGCAGCAGGCGGCCGGGCTGCCGGAACTGGTGCAGCGCGCGGCCACGGGCGCCAGCGGGCGCCTGGCGCTGGCCTTTGTCTCGTCGGCCGATTACAGCGTGCTGCCGCCTTCCCTGCGCGCCTACCGCGCCGAATACCCGCAGGTGGAGATCACGCTGAAGGAGGCCACCTCCGACCTGCAGCTGGATGACCTGCTGGAAGGCCGGGTCGATGCCGGCCTGCTGATCCCGCCCCTGCCCGACCGCGCGCGCCAGGAGCTCGATTACCTGCCGGTGCTGCGCGAGCCGCTGGTGCTGGCGGCGCCGGCCGGGCTGCCGATGCTGGCCGGCGCTGCTGGCAAGCCCCGCGCGGTCGACCTGCGCAAGCTGGCCGGCATCCCGCTGATCATCTTCCCGCGCCATATCTCGCCGGGGCTGTACGACGCCATCCTGTCGGTGTTCCGCGAAGCCGGCATCACGCCCGAGGTGGGGCAGGAGGCGATCCAGATGCAAACCATTGTCAGCCTGGTATCGGCTGGCATGGGATTAGCACTTGTGCCACAATCCGTCTCGAATTTGCGCCGGCCGGGCGTGGAGTACCTGCCCCTGGTCCAGAGCACGCCGCTGGTGGAAACCGGGCTGGCCTGGCGGCGCGATAACGCCTCGCCCGTGCTGCGCGGCTTCCTGGAACTCATGAAGAAGAGAATTTGAAATGCCCCTGATCCACCCAATGCCCGATCCGGTCGCCGTCCACCTTGGCCCCGTTGCGATCCACTGGTATGGCCTGATGTACGTGCTGGCCTTCGCCATGTTCATCGCGCTGGGACGTGTGCGCATCAAGCAGCCGCACATCGCGCAGCAGGGCTGGACCAAGGAGGACCTGGACGACATGCTGTTCTACGGCATGCTGGGCGTGATCGTCGGCGGCCGCCTGGGCGAAGTGCTGTTCTACCAGCCAGAAATGCTGCTCACGCCCCTGCGCATCTTCAAGGTGTGGGAAGGCGGCATGAGCTTCCACGGCGGCTTCCTCGGCGTATTGATCGGCATGGCGCTGTGGGCGCGCAAACGCAAGCGCAACCTGCTGGACGTGTACGACTTCATCGCGCCGTTGGTGCCGCTCGGCTATGCGGCCGGCCGCATGGGCAATTTCATCAATGCCGAACTGCCAGGCCGCGTGGCCAGCGACCCAAGCCTGCCTTGGGCCATGATCTATCCGAACCTGAACGACAACCTGGCGCGCCACCCGTCGGCTATTTACCAGATGCTGGTGGACGGCATCCTGGTGTTCTGCATCCTGTGGCCGTTCGCGCGCAAGGCGCGCCCGCGCCTGGCGGTCGGTGCGCTGTACGTGCTGCTGTATGGCTGCGCGCGCTTCTTCACCGAATACTTCCGCACGCCGGACTGGGAAATCAGTGTAGCCGGCCTGCCGATCACGTCGGGCCAGATGCTGTCGCTGCCGATGATCATCGGCGCCATCGCCATGCTGGTGTGGGCTTACCGCCAGCCTGTGGCGCGCACGGCCTGACATGCATCTCCAGTTCGCCGCCGATCCGGCCCTGCAGCCAAACGCCACGCCGGATGGCGTTCGCTTCATTTACGACGCGGCGCCGGGAGCGCGCAGCGTGGCGCTGGCGGGCACCTTCAACAGCTGGGTGGGCGATGCCTGCATGATGGAGCGCGTCGCGCCGACGCGCTGGCAGGTGACGCTGCCGATCGCCGCCGGGCGCCATCTCTACAAATTCGTGGTGGACGGCAGCGAGTGGCTGCGCGATCCGGCTAATCCCTGGATTTCGGAGGATGGGCAGAACAACTCCTGCCTGACGGTCGATGAAAGCGGCGCGGTGCTGCTGCGCCATGCCGGCTTGAGCGCGGCAACGCCTGGCGCGCTGTATGCGCGCCCTGCCCTGGCCAGCCCGGAGTGGCTGCGCGACGCGGTGATTTATCAGTTGTCGGTGAAGGCCTTCGGCGGCGACTTCGATGGCGTGCGCGCCAGGCTGGGCTACCTGGCCGAGCTGGGCGTGAACACGCTGTGGATCATGCCGCTGCAGCCGATCGGCATCGTGGGCCGGCGCGGCAGCTGCGGCGATCCGTACGCGGTGCGCGATTTCCTGGCCATCGATCCGGCGCTGGGCGACGAGCAGGGCTTGCGCGCACTGGTCGATGCGGCGCACGCGCGCGGCATGCGCGTCCTGCTGGACTGGACGCTCAACCGCGCCAGCGTGGACAACCCGCTGACGCAGTCGCACCCGGAATGGTTCACGCGCCGCGCCGACGGCAGCATCTATTACGCGGTGCCGAACCGCGACTATTTCGCCGGTTTCGATTTCAGCAGCGCGGCGCTGCGGCGCTACCTGATCGACGCCATGTGCGGCTGGGTCGAGCGCTTCGGCTTCGACGGCCTGCGCTTCGACGATTCCGATATCACGCCGCTCGACTTCCTGGAGCAGATCCGCGCCGCGCTGCTGCGCGTGCAGCCGGAGATCGCCATCATTTCGCAGGCCTACGACGAGTTCCACCATTTCGCCAGCTGCGACCTGACGTATGAAGGCGGCACGCGCGCCATCCTGCACGCCTGCGCGCAGGGCCGGGCCAGCGGCGCCGACCTGGCGCGCTACTGGAGCGAGTCGACCTACAGCTTCCCGCGCGGCGCGCTGCGCCTGCGCTGGCTGGACGAGAAGGAGCAGCCACGCGCCAGCGCCTTGCTGGGGCCTGCACTGCGCCCGGCGGCGACGGTGCTGTTTACGCTGGATGGCGTGCCGCACCTGTTGATGGGACAGGAGTTCGGCGAGCCGACCTGGCGCGACTGGACCGTGCTGTTCGACCAATACCAGCTGGACTGGAACGCCTACGACGCGGGCTTGTTCGCGCATTACCAACGCCTGCTCGCCCTGCGCCGCGGCCACGTGGCGCTGCTCCGGGGCGAGGTGGCGTTCATCGACGGCCTGCCGCCAGGGGTGGTCGGCTTCACGCGTCGTGCGCCGCAGGAAAGCCTGCTGGTGCTCGCCAACCTGCGCCCGGACACCGCAGCGCTGCCTGCGCGCGACGGCGCGCTGCTGGCGGCCGACGGCTGGAACGCCGCCGCTGGCACGCTGGCCGCGCACGGCTGGCTGGTGTGCGTGCTAGACCAGGCCGACGGCACCGGCCGCCGCGCCTAGCACAATCAGCCACACCGGATTGATCTTCGTGGCATAAGCCGCCGTGGCGGCGGCCAGCGCCAGCGCGATGCCGCGCCAGCCGGCGCCGGCCACGCTGAGGAAAGTCCAGGCCGCGCCAGCCAGCATGCCGGAAGCCAGCGGCGCCAGCGCATCACGCAGGGCGCCGGCCCAGCGCCCTTCCCCGCCGCCATGGCGGTTGATGAATGCGCCCAGCGCCAGCACCAGGCAGGAAGACGGCAGGATCGCCGCCAGCGTCACCACAATCGCGCCCAGCCAGCCCTTGAGCATCCAGCCGATCAAGGTCACGAACAGCAGGTTCGGCCCGGGCGCAGCCTGCGCCAGCGCGTAGGCGGCAGCGAACTGCTGGTCCGTCATCCAGTGGTTCTGCACCGTGACGTAATGGTGCACGTCCGGTGCCACCAGCACCACGCCGCCGCCGATCGCCGTCAGCGACAGCACCGCCAGGTGCATGGCCAGCCCGCCCAGCTTGACGTCGTCGCTCATGGCTTCCTCAAGACGAAAGCGAACAGCAGGAAGCCGAGCGGCAGCAGCGTGCACACCACCGCCAGCAGCCCGAAGCGGGCGACGCCAAGGCCGATGAAGGCCGCCGCCAGCAGCAGTACCTGGACCAGGCGGCGCGCGCCCGGCGCCGTGCCGCGCAGCATGCCGGCCGCCAACTTGAGCGCGGTGGCCAGGATCAGTCCCGCCGCCGCTGCGGCCATGCCGCGCATGGCGGCGGCAAAGACCGGATGCCCCGCCAGCTCCTGGTAGGCCACGCCGAGCCCGATGACGATAAAGAAAGGACCGAGCAGCAAGCCAGCCAGCGCCGAGAAGCCGCCCGCCACACCGGCGTAGCGCTGGCCGACCATTACCGACAGGTTGCAGACAGTGGGCCCGGGCAGCAGCTGCGCGACGCCAAGCAGCTGCCCGAATTCAGCGGCCGTCAGCCACTGCGTGCGTTCGACCAGGTGACGGTAGGCGAACGGCAGCACGCCGCCGAAGCCCAGCAGCGACATCTGGGAGAAGACTTTGAACAGCGACCAGCAACCAACCTGCATGCCCGCCTCCCGCGCTTACGCGAATGCGTGATAGAACATATATGCCGCCAGCCCGAACAGCACCACGGCGAAGGCGCGCTTTAGCGCCGCCACATCCATCTTGTGCGCGGTGCGCGCGCCGAGCGGCGCCATGGTCACGCTGGCCGCCACGATCACCGCCAGCGCCGGCGTGTAGATAAAGCCCAGCGAGTACTGCGGCAGGCCCGGCTCCGACCAGCCGAAGTAAATGTTCGACAAGGTGCCCGACAGCGCGATCGGGAAGCCCAGCGCCGCGCTGGTAGCCACTGCCTGGTGGATGCGCACATTACACCAGGTCATGAACGGCACCGAAATAAAACCGCCGCCGGCGCCGACCAGGCCGGCCACGGTGCCGATCGCGCCGCCCGCCGCGAACATGCCGGGCGTGCCGGGCAGCTCGCGCCCCGGCGCCGGCTTCTTGTTCAGGATCATCTGCACCGCCGAGAAGGTGACGAAGGCCGCAAACAGCAGCGACAGCGCGGTGGTGTTCATCTGCTTGCCGATCCACGGCCCGATCCAGGAACCGACCACAATGCCCGGCGCCAGCAGCGCCACGATGCGCCACTGCACCGCGCCATGCTTGTGGTGGGCGCGCACCGAGGACAGCGAGGTAAACATGATGGTCGCCAGCGAGGTGGCGATCGCCATATGCACCACCACGTGCGGCGGGAAGCCCTTGGCCGTGAAGATCATGGTAATGAAGGGCACCAGCACCATGCCGCCGCCAATGCCCAGCAGGCCCGCCGCGAAGCCGCCGCCTGCGCCCATCAGCAGCAGGATGCCGACCAGTCCCCAATCCATCAGGCGCCCTTCAGCAGCGCCAGCACCTGCTTCCATTGCGCCGCCGTGACCGGCGTGATCGACAGGCGGCTGCCCTTCTGCAGCACCACCATATCCTCCAGCTGCGGCAGCGTGCGCATTTCCGCCAGCGACAGCAGGCGCGTCTTGCGCACGCCCTTCACGTCGACCGAGATCCAGCGCGGCTGCTCGGGCGTCGCCTTGGCGTCGTAGTAATGGCTTTTGGGATCGAACTGGGTGGCGTCCGGATAGGGCCCGCTGGCCACTTCCGCAATGCCGGCGATGCCCGGTTCCGGGCAGGAGGAATGGTAGAACAGCACGCCGTCGCCCACCTGCATCGCGTCGCGCATGAAATTGCGGGCCTGGTAGTTGCGTACGCCGAACCAGGGTACGGTCTTGTCCTTGGCAGACATGACATCGTCGATGCTCACTTCGTCGGGCTCGGACTTCATCAACCAATATTGCATGGCGCTCCTCTGGACGTAAAAAAACGGTTGCGCACCCGCAGGTGCTGGCAACCGCTCTTGTATGGAATGAGGCCCCGCCTGTGCCGTTATGCCGGCATCCCGAACCTTACGGTTCAAGGTGGTTGCAGTTAGTTCAACTTCGGGTTCATCAGACTAGTGACGCTCACGCCCGTCGAACAAATTCCCGCAACCGATGCATGTAAATGGTTCAAGGAATATATGGCAAATCTCGAACACCGCAGGGTGACACGAAGTTTACTCCTCAAACGAATTTGGCGAAAGGCCTAAAACAGATTTTCTTGCGGGGTCAGCGCGTTGTCGAGCACCTTGTGCATGGCGCCCAGCTTCTCCTGCACTTCCAGCAGCGACGGCCCGCCCGCGGTTTTCGCCGCCAGGAACTCGGCCGCCATGCCCAGCGCCGCCATCACGGCGATGCGGTCGTTGCCTTTCACCTTGCCGGCGTCGCGGATCGCGCTCATTTTCTTATCCAGCAGGTTGGCGGCTTCGCGCAGCGCGCGCTCTTCATCTTCCTTGCACGCCAGCTTATAGGGCTGGCCCATGATGGTCACATCGACATGGATCATTGGGCATCCTCAGGGGTGTCTGCTTCGGCGGCGGGAATTTTGTCCAGCAGCGCCACGACACGCGCGTGCGCTTCGCCAAGGCGGCGTTGGTATTCAAGATTATCGGCCACCAGGCTTGCGTTGGCCTGGCGCAACTGGGAATTCTCGCGGCGCAAGGATTGCGCGAGTTCCGCCAGTCGGTCGATTTTGTCGGAAAGTTCTTGGAAGTCTGCGATCATCCCGCAACTATAGGGCCGCACGTTAGGGCGGTCAACCTGATGTTGGACATGCATGCCATTTTAGCATGCATGTCCAAGCTTAAGCCGCGTTACGCAGCCTGGCCGGTGAAGGCCGTACCCACCAACTGGGCGAAGTCCTGCATGCGGTCAGCAGTCCAGACCGACGCCATTTCGTACGGGCTGGCGCTGTTCTGCGCCCGTTCGAGCAACTGCGCCATCGTGAGCACGCCCACGGTAGCGCCGCTGGCATCGAGGAGGTCGAGTTCCGCGATGTTGACCGACTTGTAGTTCTCCACCGTGAACTGGGCGTAGGACTTGTTGTTGTCCACGTAGTTCACGACCAGGTCGCTGCCCTCGATGTTGACCTTCACATTGTCGGTCTTCATCGCCACGTTAAAGAGCTTGTTGGCGCTGAACTTGAGGATGTCGTTGCCGCCAGCCGTTTCGTGGATGGTGTCCTTGCCG
Organism: Pseudoduganella sp.; assembly: GCF_041914865.1. NCBI lineage: Bacteria > Pseudomonadati > Pseudomonadota > Betaproteobacteria > Burkholderiales > Oxalobacteraceae > Pseudoduganella > Pseudoduganella sp. Next base: position 8,970 of record NZ_JAYSCO010000027.1, read on the forward strand.
TCGCCCATGGACATGATGTAGATGTCCTTGCCGGCGCCGCCGTGCAAGTGGTCGGCGCCCATGCCGGAATAGATGGTGTCGTCGCCGGCGCCGCCCCAGAGGCGGTTGTTGCCCGCGTACTTATAACCCATCGTATAGGCGATGAAGCCGGCGATGAACAAGTCCATGCCCTTGAACTGGTCAAGCTGCAGGTTGACGCCGAGCTGCTTGCCAAGCCAGTCGATGCCGGAGGCGGTGGCGCCCGAAGCGGTGCTGACTGCTTCGCCGGTCCAGGTGACGGCGGTGTTGATGCCGCTGCCCACGTCGGCGTCGGCCACGTAGCCGACGCCGCTGCCGATGCCGTTGATGGCCGTGTTCAAACCGCCCTTGCCGCTCTCCAGCGCCGACTTCAGTGCGCTGGCGAAGTCAAAGTCGGCCATGTTCAGGCCCGTCACGCCGTTGATGGCGCTGACGGCGCTGTTGCCGGCATTGGCCATGTCGTCGATCAGGTCGCTGGCGTTAACGGTGGCCTTGTCGAGCGCCGCCTTCATGTCGGACGACAGGCTGTTCCAGCCCTTCAGCAGTTCTTCGCCGAAGGACTTGTTCAGGTACTTGGTCACGGCGTCGAAGCCCGCGCCCACGTCGCTCACGGCGCCGCTGATGGATTTGCTGTTGTTGACCAGCAGTTTGGTCAGCACGCCCCAGCCCAGTCCCATCATGGTGTCGTTGCCGTTGCCGCCGCCGACATAGGTGCCGGCGTTGGTGGCGAAGATGGTGTCGTTGCCGTCGCCGCCGACGATCACGTTGCCCACCAGGTTCAGCTTGCCCAGGTCGCCCTTGGCCAGGGAACCGTACTGCGACTTGATGAACTTGGCGTTCATGGCCGCACCGACCCAGTCGCCGGCCGATTCGTACTCGTTCTCGACCAGCGCTTCGGCTGCGTTGAAGACGGTGATTTCGGCCAGGCCGATGATCACGTCGTCGCCGCTGCCGCCGATGGCGACGTTGTTCTGGCCGGAGGACACGATGGTGTCGTTGCCCTCTCCGCCCATGCCGACGGTGGTGGTGCCGGCCAGCACCATGGTGTCGTTGCCGGAGCCGGCGTGCACGAAGTTCATGCCGGTGTCGATGCTGACCTTGGAGGAGCTGACAGTCTGAGATTTGTCCGAACCTTCCACCGCCTGCGTGGTTTTGCTGCTGTAGGACAGCTTGCTGCCCGCGTTCAGCACCACCAGGGTGTCGTCGCCAGCGTCGGCCAGCACCACGTTATGGTCGCCGTACACCACGGCCACGTCGTTGCCGGCGCCGGTCCAGCCCACGTTCAGCTGGGTGCTGCCGGTAGTCTGGCTGGTGGTGGTCTTGTCCGAACCTTCCTTCTCGGTGGTGGTGTTCTTGGTGTTGGAGCCGCCGTAGCTGATCATCACCGCCACGTCCTTGCCGCTGCCGCCGACCACCACATTGTCCTTGCCGACCACGGTCATGACGTTGTTGCCGTCGCCGCCGACCAGGATGTTGGCGTTGGCGTTGACCTTGGCGGCGCTGCCGAAGGCCAGCGCGGTCAGCACGTCGTTGCCGGAGCCGCCTTCGACCAGGTTGCCCTTGCCGACGGTGGTGACGACGTTGTTGCCCTCGCCCGCCACCACAACGTTGTAGGTGCCCACTGCGGTCACCACGTCGTTGCCTGCGCCGGACACGATGCCGGTCTTGCTGCCGGCTGCGGTGATCACGTCGTTGCTGGCGCCGGTGGCCACCAGGTTGTTCTCACCGGCGGCGGTCACGATGGTGGCAGCGCTGCCGCCCACCAGCACATTGTTCTTGCCGAAGGCGGTGATCACTTCAGTGCCGGACTGGCTGGTCGCTGCGGCGCTCAGGCCTGCCTTGCCCACCAGGTCGGTGGCTGCCACGCCGGCGGCGATGGAGTCCACCAGGCCGACGGCGGTTGCCGCCACTTCCTTGTAGTCGCCGGTGACGACCAGGTTGTTGGCGCCGACTGCGGTCACCTTGTCCACGCCCGCATCGCCCCAGACGATATTGCGCGCGCCGAACACGGTGGCGACGTCGTTGCCGTTGCCGCTCCAGAGCACGTTGTTGGCGCCGATGGCGGTGGCCACGTCGTTGCCGCCGCCGGTGTACAGCACGTTGGTGCTGCCCACGGCGGTCACCACGTCGTTGCCGTTGCCGCCAGCGACGTTGTTGCCGATGAACTTGGTGACCTGGGAAGTCACGCCGCCCGCCAGGTTGCCCAGTTTGGCGCTGACGTCGTTGATGCCTTCGCCCAGGCCGGTCACCACCACGTTGTTCTGGCCGGCGGCCGTCACCACGTTGTTGCCGGCCATGTTCACGACCACGTTGTTGCCGCCCAGGGCGGTGGTGACGTTGTCGCCGCCGTTGGCCAGCACGATATTGTTGCCGCCCACGGCGGTCACGATATCCTTGCCGCCGCCGGTGTAGACCACGTTGTTGCCGCCGGCCGCCACCACGATGTCGTTGCCGACGCCGCTGTTGATGGCGGCGGTCAGCTTGCCGGTGGCATTGGTCACGGCCTTGGCCGCATCCTTGGATGGCATCACGTTCGACAGCACCGAGCCCAGGCCGCCGGCTGCCGCCTTGACCATGCCGCCCAGTTCGGTCAGCACTACGTTGGTGCCGCCGGCGGCGATGGTGGTGTTGCCGCCCACGGTGCTGGCGATCAGGTTGCCGGCGCCCAGGCCCAGCATGGTGTTGCCGCCGCCGTTGGACAGGATCACGTTGTTCACGCCCACGGCCGCCTGCATATTGCCGCCCTGGTTGCTGACCAGCGCATTGGTGCTGCCCAGCGCGCCGACCTTGTTGTTGCCGCCGCCGGTATAGATCACGTTGACCGCGCCGCCGGCCACGATATTGCTGCTGCCGCCGCCTTGCACGATGACGTTGGCGCCGCCGCCGGCGATGATGGTGTCGTTGCCGTCGTTGGCGTTGATGCCGTTGCCGCCGCCCAGCGCCAGCACGCTGTCGTTGCCTTCGGCCGCGTTGATGACGTTCAGGCCGCCGATCGCGCTGATATTGTCGTTGCCGGCGCCGCTGTTGATGACGTTGGAGCCGCCCTTGGCATCGATCTTGTCGGCCCCGCCCAGGGTGGTGATGACGTTGGACGCGGCGTTGGCGGTAATGACGTTGTTGCCGTGGCCCGCGTTGATCACGTTGGATGCGCCGTTGGCAGTAATGCGGTCAACGTGGTCGCCCGTGTTCAGGACGTTGCTGGCGCCGTTCAGGGTAATGTTGTTGCTGCCATGGCCAGCGTTGATCTCGTTGGAAGCGCCGGCAGCAGTGATGCTGTCGTCATTGTCGCCGGTGGTGATCTTGTTGCGGCCACCCTCGGCATTCACGGTGTTGTTGCCATGGCCCGCGTTGATCTGGTTGTTGGCTGCCTTGACGGTGATGCGGTCGGAACCGAAGTTGGTATTGATGATGTTCGACACGCCGTCCGCCACCACCACGTCATCCCAGTTGCCGGTGTTGATGATATTGGAGGCGCCACCGGCGGTAATATTGTTGTTGCCGTGGTCCGCATTGACGTTGTTGGCGCCGCCGTTGACCACGATGGTGTCATGGCCGTCGCCAACCGTCACCACCTTGTTGTTGCCACCGTTGGCGGTAATGTTGTTATGGCCATTGCCGGCGTAGATCTCGTTCCAGCCGCCGTTGGCGGTGATACGGTCGTCGTTGCCGCCGCTGGTGATCCTGTTGCGGCCGCCGTCGGCGTTGATGACGTTATTGCCTTCGCCGGCGTTGACCTGGTTGTTGGCCGCCTTGACGGTAATGGTGTCGTTGCCGTAGTTGGTGTTGATGACGTTGTTCACGCCGTCGGCGGTCACATTGTCGTCCCAGTTGCCGGTGTTGATGGTGTTGGCCGCGCCGCCGGCGGTGATCACGTTGTTGCCGTGGTCCGCGTTGACGGTGTTGTTGCCGCCGTAGACGGTGATGTTGTCGTGGCCGTCGCCGGTGGTGGTGACCTTGTTGTTGCCGCCGTTGGCGACCACGGTATTGTTGCCACCACGCAACTCGATATCATTCCAGCCGCCGTTGGCTGTGACGTTGTCGTTGCCGTTGCCGCCGTCGATTTCGTTATAGGCCGAATTGACGCTCAGGCGGTTATTGCCCTCGCCCAGGTCGACGTCGGCCGCCGCGCCGGCAGCCACGGTGATGTTGTCGTCGCCGTTGCCGCCGGAGACCTTGTTGTAAATGCCAACGTCGATGCGGATGGTGTCGTTGCCGTTGCCGCCGTCGATCACGTTGTAGCCGCCCACGCGCACCGTCAGCGTGTCGTTGCCGTCGTCGCCGTAGATATTGTTGTAAGCGCCGGCGTTGACCGTGATGTTGTCGTTGCCTCCTTCACCATGGATGATGTTGGCGCCCAGCGACGTGGCTGTGTAATTGTTGTCGCCGTTCCCCAGGTTTTTCTTGGTGTACCCCAGTTCGACGATTTTCTTGGCGGCCGCCGCCATATCGTTGCCGACTTGTTCAAAGGCACTGCCAATGTCTTTGAAGTCGTCGCCCATATCCTTCACTGCGTCGCCGACCTTGTCGACCACCTTTTCGATGGGTTTCACGACGTTTTTCTTGAACCAGCTGCCGAAGCCCATGGTCTCTCTCCCGATTGTTGAAAAAGGATTACTACTCTTTCATTACATCAAGGGAAGATGACAAAAAGCCCCACAGTTTGATTACAATTCTGTAATCGAGCGCCGCATTGACGGCGCTTTTGTACTTTTGGAAAATGGAAAGATGAAAGCCCTCCTCGTCGAAGATGAACAGCGGATTGCCAGTTTCGTGTGCAGCGGTTTGCGCGAACAAGGCTTCCTGGTAGACCATTGCGAAGATGGCAACCTCGGCTATGACTATGCCCTGTCACGCCAGTACGACATCATCCTGCTCGACATCATGGTGCCGGGGCGCGACGGCCTGGCCATCCTGAAAGGCTTGCGGCGCGAGGGGCGCGACACGCCGGTCATCCTGCTGACCGCGCGCAACGAGCTGGACGACCGCCTGCAGGGCCTGAACCTGGGCGCCGACGACTACCTGGCCAAGCCGTTCTACGTGGAAGAGCTGATCGCCCGCATCCACGCCCTCTTGCGGCGCGTGAGCGGCGAGCGGCAGAATGTGCTGGCGGTGGGCCCGCTCAAGCTGGACCGCCTGACGCGCGTGGCCGAACTCGACGGGCGCGAAGTCGAGCTGACCAGCCGCGAATTCAACCTGATGGAATACCTGATGCGCTCGCCCGGCCGCGTCTACACCCGCACCCAGATCCTGGAGCACGTGTGGGGCTACGATTTCGAGCCGCAGACCAATATGGTGGACGTCTGCATCCAGCGCCTGCGCAAGAAACTCAGCCTGCCCGACAGCATCGCGATCGAGGCGGTGCGCGGCGTCGGCTACCGCCTGCGCAAGCCGGACGGCGACAACTAAGCCGCGCATGAATGCCGACGTGATGCGCGCCAGCCGCCCCTTCATCCGCTCCTTCCGCGTGCGCGTGGCGCTGATCACGACCGGCCTGGCCATCGGCGTGGTGGCGGTGCTGTTCGTCGCCTCCTCCTGGACCGTCATGCATCGCCGCGGCAGCATCCTGGACCGGATGATGGTGGCGCACCTGGCCGGGCCCGGCTTCGGCGCCACCAGCACCCCGGTCTGGCCCGCCATCGACGCCCACCTGAACGCCAGCTTCAGCGGCTTCGCACCGCTCGGCAGCAGCGAGAATTTCGCCATCCTGCGCGCGGTGAACGACAAGGGCGAGCTGGTGTACCAGAGCCGGAACTGGCCCGCCTCCCTGCTGGTGCCGGAAGCGACGGACGGCGCACTGCGCACCTATTACGGCGGCGGCACCCAGTGGCGCATCGGCCAGACGCGGCGCGGCGACATGCTGGTGCAGCTGGGCGTCAACACCACGCTGTCGGAAGCGCAGCTGAAAGCCACCATCGTGCGCTTCGGCGGCGCGGTGGTGCTGCTGTGCCTGCTGGTCGGCCTGGTGGCCTGGTACCTGGCCGGACGCGCCATGCGCCCGATCGAACACCTGACCGGCGTCATGGAACGCATCCGCGCCAGCGATATGCGGCAGCGCGTCTCGGCCGCCGACGAGGCGCTGGAGTTCGAACGCCTGGTGACCGTGTTCAACGACATGCTGGACCGGCTGGAGCGCAGCTTCCTGCAGGCGGTGCGTTTTTCCGGCGACGCGGCGCACGAGCTGCGCACGCCGGTCGCCATCCTGCAAGGCGAACTGGAGCGCGCATTCGAGCGCGCCGCCGACAACCCGGAACTGGAACAGGCCCTGGCCGACATGCTGGACGAGGTACGGCGCCTGGACAGCATCGTGCGCAAGCTGCTGATGCTGTCGCGCGCCGACGCCGGCCAGCTGCAGATCCCGATGCAGCCGCTCGACCTGGTGCCGATGCTGCGCGAACTGGCCGACGACCTGGACATGATGGCGCCGGAGCGCCCGCTGCAGCTGCAGCTGCCGCCGCACATGCCGGCCCGCGGCGACGCCGACCTGCTGCGCCAGGTGCTGCAGAACCTGGTCAGCAATGCCGTCAAGTACGGCGTGCCGGACGGCTGGATCGCAATCCAGGCGCGGCGCGCGCCCAATGGCTGGCAGATCGACGTGGCCAACCAGTCGGCCGGCATCGCCTTCGAACACCGCGAGCGCCTGTTCGACCGCTTCTACCGCGCCGACGAGGCGCACAACCGGCGCGTGGCCGGCGTCGGCCTGGGCCTGGCGCTGGCACGCGAAATCGCACGCGCCCATGGCGGCGAACTGCGCCTTGCGGAATGCTTGCCAACCCAGGTCAGCTTCAGCCTCGTGTTGCCTGCAGAAATTATCGATAAACAATCTGCAAGTATTTGATTTCATTGGGAAAACGTCGGAAATTTTTACAGCAATATAAAAGTTACTCAAATATCAATTTGTAAGTAAATAATAAGTGCTTGTATTTATTCGGGGCCCTGATTTTTGGCATGGCGCTTGCTTAGTCAGGACTGGCAAACGTTGGCACAGCCAAGAACTCAACCAGAACCTGAATGGAGAACGAGCATGAAGAAACAACTTTGCGGATTGCTGGCAGGCGCCCTGGCCCTGCTAGGCGCAACCCAGGCATCCGCGGCCCCGATCTTTACGGTGGACCCGACCACCATCGCCGGCACGGGCGCGATCTTTAACGCGGACGCCATCAACGGCTTTTCCTCCACCCGTATCCGCCACGACGTGGGCGACCCGGCCAATGTGTACAAGGCCAACGGCTATGCCTTCTTCAACGGCTTCGCGCTGGACAGCGCACCGGTGCCGGGCGGCACCTCGCGCGTGAACGTCGATTACGGCCTGTACGCCGTGTTCAGCCAGCAGTTCACCTGTACCGGTCCGCTGGGCCCGGGCGTGAATTGCACGGTGTCGAACTTCAGCTTCGAAATGTGGGCTGACCCGGGCAACGACAACAGCTACGGCCAGTCGACCGTGGCGCTGGATCCGGTGGTCGGCCTGAACGGCGTGCAGTACAAGCTGGCCAGCTCCAACGTCCTGAACGCCGGCATCGGCGGTCTGGATGCGCTGGGCGGCGCGTTCCAGAACCTGAACTTCGGCTGGACCCTGTACGACGATCCCGTCAACCCGGACGGCTACGACTTCTTCACCGATCCACGTCCGTTCTACAACGCCGCCTTCACCGCGTTCAACAACACGTCGCAAGGCATTATTTGCGATACCGTCGGTTGCGTCGACGCCGAGGTGGTGGCGATCAACTCCGAGACCGGTATCCTGGACTTCAACGGCAACGCCATTCCGGAGCCAGGCAGCATCGCCCTGCTCGGCCTGGGCCTGATGTTGCTGGGCACGCAGCGCCTGCGCCGCCGCTAAGCAGGCCTTTCCGATAGGTCCCCGCCAGCGGCGGGGACCTGTCTATTGGTGCAGCGAAATTCGCTTGCCCACATGAGCCCGCCGTGCCACTATCGTTTTTTAGCGCTGCGCGTTTGACGCACTTCCTGGCTTTCAACATGCTATGTTTGGAAAGGGCCAACGCCTGGCGCTCGTTGGAGGAGTTCGCCATGCAAAGCAGCCAAGACGCCCCATCCACCATCGCGCCGGAGACGGCCGAAGACGCCGCCACGCCGCACACGGTGAGCGAAGGCGATCCCCTGCTCGCGCAATTGCCCGACCAGGTCACGCAGGAGCTGAACTTCGGAATCAGAATGGTCGACACGCCCGACGGGCGCAACCAGGCCAGCATGCTGATCCACCGCATGTACAGCTGGCGCGGCTTCAGCGGCAACCACGCGCTGAAACCGGTGGCCAACCGCGTCACGCTGATGGCCAGCCAGAAAGGCGAAGCGGTTGGCACCCTGAGCGTGGGCCTCGATTGCCCGGAAGGCCTGCTGGCCGACGAACTGTTCAAGCCGGAACTGGACGCGGTGCGCGCGCAAGGCGGCCGCATCTGCGAAATCATCAAGTTCGCCTTCGACATGGCCGGCACCAGCAAGCAGTACCAGGCCGCCCTGTTCCACCTGGCCGTGATCACCGCGCGCGACCTGCACAAATGCACCCATATGTTCATTGAAGTGCAGCCGCGCCACCGCGCCTTCTTCGACAACGCGCTCGGCTTCAAGCAGCTGGGCGAGGCCAAGATGAACCCGCGCGTCAGCGTGCAAGGCATCCTGATGTGCGTGGAGCTGGCGTATATGACCGAGCAGATCCAGCGCTACGGCGGCAAGGGCAATCTGCCCGGCGTGCGCTCGTTCTACCCGCATTTCTTCTCGCCGCGTGAGGAAATTGGAATCGTCAACAGAATGCTCAACCTCCCCAATGGCAAGTCGTGACCAGGCTCCGCCGCAGTTCCAGTACGAGGAAGCGTTCTCGCGCAACCTCGGCTGGGTGACGCCGGACGAACAGCAAGCCCTGCGCGGCAAGCGCATCGCCATCGCCGGCATGGGCGGCGTGGGCGGCGTGCATTTGCTGACCTTGGCGCGCCTGGGGGTCGGCGCCTTCCACGTCGCCGATTTCGATTGCTACGACATTCCCAACCTGAACCGCCAGGCGGCCGCCTTCATGTCCACCATGGGCCTGCCCAAGGTGTCGGTGGCGGCGCGCATGGCGCGCGACATCAATCCCGAAGTCGACATCCGCGAGTTTGGCGACGGCGTCAACGCCGGCAACGTGGCCGACTTCCTGCAAGGCGTCGATGTGTATGTGGACGGCCTGGACTTCTATGCCTTCGAAGCGCGCCAGCTGGTATATGGCCACTGCGCCGCGCGCGGCATTCCGGCCACCATGGCGGCGCCGCTTGGCATGGGCGCCTCCTGCCTGAATTTCCTGCCCGGGAAAATGAGTTTCGAGGACTACTTCCAGTGGGGCGACCTGCCGGAAGTGGAAAAAGCGCTGCGCTTCCTGGTCGGCCTGGCGCCGGCCGGCCTGCACCGCAGCTACCTGGTATGGCCGCAAGGCGTGGACCTGGCGCAGCGCCGCGGCCCCTCGACCAGCATGGGCTGCCAGCTGTGCGCCGGCATCGCCGCCAGCCAGGCCCTGAAAATCCTGCTGCGGCGCGGCGCCGTGCTGGCTGCGCCGTGGGGTTTCCAGTACGATGCCTACCGCGACAAGATGGTCACCACCTGGCGCCCGGGCGGCAACCGCCACCCGCTGCAGCGCCTGGCGCTGGCGTTCGCCCGCCGCCATTTCGTCGGCAACACACCCGACGCCCGTCCCTGAGCCGGACTTGCTTAACCGCCACGATTGCATCGTGCGCAAGATTTGAGCATTCGCAAAAGAAATTCCCTTGAAAAGCCAAAGTGTCGTCCCTATAATTATTGGCACTCGTTAGCCGAGAGTGCTAACAACTGTCAATAAACCGAGTAAAAGGAGTTTTGTATGAACCTTCGCCCTTTGCATGACCGCGTCATCGTCAAACGCCTGGACCAGGAAACCAAGACCGCGTCCGGCCTGATCATCCCTGATGCAGCTGCTGAGAAACCAGACCAGGGTGAAGTGCTGGCAGTTGGCAACGGCAAAGTTGCTGACAACGGCACCGTGCGCGCTCTGGAAGTGAAAGTGGGCGACCGCGTTCTGTTCGGCAAATACGCCGGCCAAGCCGTCAAAGTCGACGGCCAGGAACTGCTGGTAATGCGCGAAGAAGACATCATGGCCGTGGTTCAGAAGTGATCACCGCCTCACCGATACAGAATTCAGGAGAAAACAAACATGGCAGCTAAAGAAGTCATTTTCGGCGATTCCGCCCGTTCCAAGATGGTCGAAGGCGTCAACATCCTCGCCAACGCCGTTAAAGTCACCCTGGGCCCGAAAGGCCGCAACGTTGTGCTGGAGCGCTCCTTCGGCGCCCCAACCGTCACCAAGGACGGTGTGTCGGTCGCCAAAGAGATCGAACTGAAAGACAAGCTGATGAACATGGGCGCGCAGATGGTCAAGGAAGTTGCTTCCAAGACCTCCGACAACGCCGGTGACGGTACCACCACCGCTACCGTGCTGGCCCAGGCGATCGTGCGCGAAGGCATGAAATACGTTGCCGCCGGCATGAACCCAATGGACCTGAAGCGCGGCATCGACAAGGCAGTGGCTGCCACCGTCGAACAGCTGAAGTCCATCTCCAAGCCATGCACCACCTCCAAGGAAATCGCCCAGGTTGGCGCGATCTCCGCCAACTCCGACGCCTCGATCGGCGAGCGCATCGCTGAAGCGATGGAAAAAGTGGGCAAGGAAGGCGTGATCACCGTGGAAGACGGCAAGTCCCTGCACGACGAGCTGGACATCGTGGAAGGCATGCAGTTCGACCGCGGCTACCTGTCCCCATACTTCATCAACAACCAGGAAAAGCAAGTTGCCGTCCTGGAGAACCCATTCGTCCTGCTGTGCGACAAGAAGATCTCCAACATCCGCGACCTGCTGCCAGTACTGGAGCAAGTAGCAAAAGCCGGCCGTCCACTGCTGATCATCGCTGAAGACATCGAAGGCGAAGCCCTGGCGACCCTGGTGGTCAACAACATCCGCGGCATCCTGAAGACCTGCGCAGTGAAGGCTCCTGGCTTCGGCGACCGTCGCAAGGCCATGCTGGAAGACATCGCCATCCTGACCGGCGGCCAGGTGGTAGCGGAAGAAGTCGGCCTGACCCTGGAAAAAGCCACCCTGGCGGAACTGGGCCAAGCCAAGCGCATCGAAGTGGGCAAAGAGAACACCATCGTCATCGACGGCGCCGGCGAAGCTTCCGCCATCGAAGGCCGCGTGGCACAGATCCGCACCCAGATCGAAGCCGCGACCTCCGACTACGACCGTGAGAAGCTGCAAGAGCGCGTGGCCAAGCTGGCCGGCGGTGTTGCCGTGATCAAGGTTGGCGCAGCCACCGAAGTCGAAATGAAAGAGAAGAAGGCACGCGTTGAAGACGCACTGCACGCCACCCGCGCAGCTGTGGAAGAAGGCATTGTGCCAGGCGGCGGCGTTGCCCTGCTGCGCGCCCGCGCTGTCCTGAACGTGAAAGGCGACAACGCCGACCAGGACGCCGGCATCAAGATCGTGCTGCGCGCAATGGAAGAGCCACTGCGCATGATCGTCACCAACGCCGGCGAAGAAGCCTCGGTGGTGGTGAACGCTGTTCTGGCCGGCACCGGCAACTACGGCTACAACGCCTCCAACGGCACCTACGGCGACATGGTTGAAATGGGCGTGCTGGACCCAGCCAAGGTCACCCGTTCCGCACTGCAGAACGCAGCGTCCATCGCTGGCCTGATGCTGACCACCGACTGCATGGTTGCTGAAGTCGTAGAAGACAAGCCAGCCGGCGGCATGGGCGGCATGGGTGGCATGGGCGGCATGGGCGGCATGGACGGCATGATGTAATCCATCCCCTCGCCTTACGGCCAAAAAGCCCACCACCCGGTGGGCTTTTTTTATGTACCATGCACGCATGACAACCGACACCATCACCTGCCCCACGCACGGCGAAAGCCAGTTCGCCTATATCTGCAAGCACCTGCTCGCCAACCCCGTCCAGCAGTGGTACTGCGGCTATCCGGAAGAAGATGCGCAGTGGCGCGACGCCTGGTGCGCCGAATGCGAGCTGGCCTTCGAACGCGAAGGCGAATGGAACGAAAACAACGAGGGCGAAGCGGACATCAAGCTGATTTGCTGCCACTGCTACGAGCACCACATTGGCCAGAGCGTGAAGCGCCTGGAGGGCGCGGCACTGGACGAGTGGACCAGCTTCGTCGACGGCCATTGCGCCACCCTGTCGGAAAAGCAGGCCGCCATGACGGCGCAACTGCGGCTGGACGACTATCCGCGCTGGGACTACTACCAGGACCGCGCACAGCTGGTGTTTTCCGGCGGCCAGTTGCCGGAGCTGGTGGCCGACATCGAATTCGTCGGCACCCTCTCCACCGCCAGCAATACCTGGATGTGGTCGTGGGCCAATTTCAGCCTGCTCGAAGCAGTCCGTTCACGCATCGCAGCGGTGCGCGAGGCTGGCGGGGAGCGCGACTTCCCCCATCTCACCGTTCCCATCTGGGAAGCCGACATGCACGACGGCTGGCACATGACCGCCATCGCCGTCGAGCAGCTGGGCGCCATTGGCGCCTACCGCGTCCCGTCCGGCGATGGCTACATCTTCATGGCCATTCTGTCCGCCCGGCACCGCCCCGGAAGCTGATCCCTCCCGCATTTTTTTCATTGCTGGCGATTTTTTTGGCAATTGCCGTGCTACAATCGCACTGACTTTTAAACAACTAATATTACTTTTTAATAACATGAAGAAGATTATTGCAGCGATGCTGCTGCTGGCCGCTGGGGCCGCACATGCCGGCGTCATCGAGTTGGTCAAGAATGGCAGCTTTGAAAAAAATGGCGTCGCCGCGAACAGCTGGAACATCAAATATGCCCTGGACGGCTGGACCGTCGGCGCCAACGGCGCCGAAGTGCGCAACAACGTCGCCGGCGCCGCGCAGAACGGCAGCAACTACCTGGAACTGGACACCACCGGCAACAGCTGGATCAGCCAGTCCTTCGACACCAGCAAGGGCGCCGAGTACAAGCTGTCCTTCTACTACGCCGCGCGCGAGCAGACTGGCGCCGCGACCAACGGTATCGACGTCTTCTGGAACGGCCAGCTGGTCAAGCAACTGGCGCAGAACAACTACAGCAATGCGACCAACTGGATCAAGTATGACTTGTCCCTGTTCGGCGTGGGCAGCCTGTCCAAGCTGGAGTTCAAGGCCGCGGGCACCAGCGACAGCCTGGGCGGTTCGCTGGACAACGTTTCGCTGACCACCAACGTGCCCGAGCCAGGCACCCTGGCCTCGCTGCTGCTGGGCCTTGGCATGCTCGGCTTCACCCTGCGCCGCCGCCAGCAGTAAGCACCAGGCGCGCCGCGCCGCCGGACTCAACAATCGGGGTCAGGTCTGACAATCGGACAAAATGTCCGATTGTCAGACCTGACCCCGAATTTGTTTCTGATAGTATGGGCGCACTTTCAACAGCAAGGCGGCACCCAGCATGTCCTCCAACCGTAAATCCGCAATCGCCGGCACCCTGGCCGGCCTCCTGCTTGCCGGGCTCGGCGCCTGGCATGTGAACCAGCAGCGCGCGCAGGCTCTGCCTGCGCCGGCGGCATCCGCTCCTGCGGCAACGCTGGCGCAAGCCGCCGTCAGCCGCGAGCAGGCGGTCGCCAGGCTGATGGCGTTGCCGGAACTGAAACGCTGGGCCGATGCGATCGAGCAGCGCAGCGGCGGCACGCGCCACGGCGCCCTGCTGGAGACCGATCCGGCGCCGCGCGCGGTTAACGGCCAGCCTTACTACCAGCTCAGCTTCGTCGAAAACGGCGACGACATGGCGCAGGCGCTGGCCAGCTTCCTGGTCTCGCACGCGAGCGGCGATATCCTGGTGGAAGACGACACCAGCGGCGAGCTGCTCCCGGTCGAGCAGTGGCGCAAGAAGCTGAAGGATTGACGCATGTACACCCTGTACTACGGCCGCGGTGCGGCCAGCCTGGCGATCCACGCTGCGCTGCACGAAATCGGCGTGCCCTACCAGCTGGCCGAGATCGACCTGGACGCCGGCCAGCAGCGCAGCCCGGACTACCTGCGCCTTAATCCGCAAGGCAAGATCCCGACCCTGCTCATCGAGGGCCAGCCGTTCACCGAATCGGCCGCCCTGATGCTGATCCTGGCCGAACGCCACCCGCAATCGCAGCTGGCGCCGGCGGCCGGTACGCTGGCGCGCGCCGCGTGGTACCAGCTGGCGCTGTCGCTGGCGAACGACCTTGGCAATAATTTCCGCCTGTGGTTCTACCCGTCCGACATCGGCAGCAGCGAAGGCGACGCGGCGACGCGCGGCGCCATCCGGCAGCGCATCGAGGCGGCCTGGGAGCGGCTCGATGCACGGCTGGCCGCCAACGGGCCCTACCTGCTGGGAGAAGCGTTCTCCGGCGTGGACCTGATGTTGACCATGTATATGCGCTGGTCGCGCAATATGCCGCGCCCCGCCACCGACTGGCCGGCGCTGCGCAAGTATGCCGACATGATGCGTGCCCGCCCCAGCTGGCAGCATGTGTCGCACGTTGAAGCCCTTAGTGATTGGTAAGAGATGTTCAAGAAGCTGTTAGCGGCGTTCGGCGCCGGCTCCAAAACCCGCGCTGATGCGCCTTATGCCAAGGACGAGCTGAACGCCGTCCACAAGCTGCTGTTCGCCGACGACGCCGGCCAGCTGTTCGGCGATGCACCGGACGTGCGCGTGGTGCAGGCCATCGCCCAGGATGCCACCGAGGAATCGCGCGTGCGCCTGCTGGCGGCGCAATGGCTGCGCACCCACGGCGAGCCGCCGGCCGCGCCGGAAGTGCTGGGCGTGGTGATCGAAGTGCCGCTGGACGACAGCATGGACACGCTGGCGGCCTACGCCGACGGGCGCGTGCGCTACATCGACCAGCACGGCGGCACCGCCGTCTTCGAGGGCGCGCCGGGCGACGTGGCGCAGCAGGCGAAAACCCTGGTGGCGGCCGCCAGCGCCGCCTACAGCGGGGCCAACCCGCACAAGCCGAAGCTTGCGCCGCACAACGGCCGCATGCGCATGACCATCCTGGCGCAGGAAGGCAACCGCGTGCTGGAAGGCCCGCTGCACAGCATCCTGGGCGACGCGCTGGCCAAGCCCGTGCTGGAGCAGGGCCGCCGCCTGCTGGACCTGGTGGTCAGGCCGCAGGACGCGCAGTAGCCGCCGCCGGCGCCGGTTGCACGCGCCCGATCCACCACACCGCAAACGCGATCAGCAGCGAGGCGATGATACCGATGGTGTCGTAGCCGAGCAGGCGTCCGCCGGCATCGGTATGCACCAGCAGGCCGCCGGCGAACGCGCCGACGCCCGTCCCCAGCTGCTGCACCGCCGCATTCGCGCTCAAAAAGGCGCCGCGCCGCTGCGGCTCGGGAATGGTGGTCAGCAGCGCCTGCAACGGCACGAAACGGCCCGACATGGCCACCATGAAGAACGGGAAGAACAGCATCACCGCCAGCAGCGGGATGTGCGGCATATGCGTCATGAACAGCGTGGGCGCGATGGAGAACAGCGCCACCCAGCGGAACACGCGCTGCTTGCCGGCCTTGTCCGACCAGCCGCCGATCAGGCGTGAGCTGAACAGCGTGGCGATGCCGCCGCACAGGTAGACGTAGCTGATCTGCGCCGGCGCAATGCCCAGGTTCCCCACCAGCATGGGCGAGATGAACGGGATCACCATCATGCCGCTCACCGTCACCGCAAAGCACAGCAGGAAACCGCGCAGGTGCGCGCCCACGGTGAACAGGCCGAACAGCTCGGGCAGCACGCGCGCCAGCGGCACCGCCGCCCGCGCCAGGTGCTGCGTCATGGACGGCAGCGCGCGCGCCGCCACCAGCCACACCAGCATCGACAGCAGCACCAGCAGGTAGAACGGCGACTGCCAGCCGAAGTGCGCGCCCAGCATGACGCCAGCCGGCACGCCGGCAATCGCGGCCATGCTGAAGGAAGTCATGACGATGCCGGTGGCGGCGCCACGGCGCTCCTGCGGTATCAGGTCGGCGATGATGGACATGCTGATCGCGCCGAGCACGCCGCCGGTCATGCCGGCAAAGGCGCGCGACAGCACCAGCACATGGAAGTTGGGCGCCAGCGCGCACGCCAGATTGGACAGGTTGAACAGCATGAAGACCGCCAGCATCAGCTTCTTGCGGTCGAAACGGTCGGCATAGGTGGCCGCCAGCAGGCCGGACAGGCCGGCGCACCAGGCATAGGCCGACACCGCGCCCGAGACCTGGGCGGCGCTGATCGAAAAGGCCCGCATCAACTGCGGGGCGAGCGGCATCATGACCATGAAGTCCATGATCACGGTGAACTGGATGAACGCCAGCAGCCACAGGACTGTGCGTTCGCGTTGCGGGGTGAGTGTTTGTGTCATTGGTTCAGTTTATTGATTTCGTCGGTGGCGTTTTTGAGGATGGCGCGGATCGCCTCGACCTGGGCGCGCGTCGTGCCGGGACCGCGGCCGCGGCTGAAGACGGCCTCCTTCAACGCGTGCATCAGGCTGCGCAAGTCGCCGCCCGCTTCGCCGTTGGCGCTGCAGGACAGGCGCGCCATATACGCGTCCACCATGGCGCGGTTCGCATCGAGGAAGGCCAGGCCTTCGGGCAGCACGGAATACAGCTTCTTGTTGCCGTCCTTGACGATATCGACCTGGCCCATGTCGGCCAGCATCGACAGCAGCGGATAGATCGCGCCGGGGCTGGGCGAGTAGCTGCCGCCGGTCAGCGTCTCCAGCTCCTTGATGATTTCGTAGCCGTGGCGCGGCTTGTCGGCGATCAGCTGCAGCACGACATAGCGCATGGCGCCCGAGTCGAACATTTTCGGCCCGCGCCCGCCGCCGCGCTGGTGGTGGTGGTGTTCGTGGTGCAGCCGGTGCCGGCCGCGGAAGAAGTGGAACATGGCGAACTCCTTAAGATATATCTTAATAAGATATATCGTAGCACTATTTTGTAACTTGCATATGATTTTTTTTGTTGACGTTTCTGAAACCCGCGAGCTACATTCGCCTTCCGTCGCATCACGACGGTGACTAAGCAATCATGATCAACTTTTTTAAGAAAGAAGTGGAAAATGAAAAAGCAGAACGAGAAAAAGCTGTTTGCCTTTAAAGTCGCAGAAATCAAAACCGAAGTGAAAAAGCCAGCCACCCAGCAGTGGCAAGCACGCCAGGGCGTCGCAACCGCCGGCTGCTCGTTCCCTTCGGAACGCGCACGCACCCAGTGGGGCGACGGCGGCGTTTATTGCTAAGTCATACAAGCCAGAAAGCCTTGCTCCGGCGGAGTGAGGCTTTTTTTGCCTATGGCCGCAAAAGACACAGTCCTCATCATCAGCAATTCGCGCGACCTGCACGCGGACCTGATGGCACCCCTGCTGGCCGCGCGCGGCGTGCGCAGCTTCCGCATCGACCTTGATACCTTCCCCCGCGACTACCGTTTGAGCCAGCGCTTCCTGCACGGCAGCCTGCAAGCGCAGCTGCAGCACCTGCCCAGCGGCGCGCGCGTCGACCTGAGTCAGGTAGGCGCGGTGTGGAACCGCAAGCCGGGCGAATTCGCCTTCGCCAGCGACGACCTGGCGCCGCAGGAAAAAGCTTACGCCCAGCAGGAAAGCGAACAGGCCCTGTTTGGCCTGCTGTACACCATCGACTGCTTCTGGATGAGCCATCCGACCGCCTTGCGCGGCGCATGCTGGAAAGGCGAGCAGCTGCAGCGCGCGCTGTGCCATGGCTTCCGCGTGCCGGCGTCCATCGTCACCAACGACCCGCAGGAGGCGCGCGACTTCCTCGCAGCGCTGCCGGGCGACGGCATTTTCAAGTCGCTGTCCTCGCCCACGCTCGCCGCCGACAAGGTGACGGACGAGGAATGCATCGCAAGCGGCCTGGCCACCACCCTGGTCACGCCGGAAATGCGTGCCTGCCTGGATGCGGTCAGCGAGCTGGCATGCCACTTCCAGGAATACATCCCCAAGCAATACGAGCTGCGCGTGACCGTGATCGGCGAACGCGTGTTCGCCGCCCGCATCGACTCGCAGGACGATGAACGCACCATGGTCGATTGCCGCGACATGTCGGCCGACGTCGGCTACAGCGCCGCCGAATTGCCGCCCGACGTCGCGCGGCGCTGCCGCGACTTCGTGCGCAGCTACGGCCTGTCGTTCGGCGCGCTGGACCTGATCGTCACCCCGGAAGGCGACTACGTCTTCCTCGAAAATAACCCGTGCGGCCAATTCCTTTTCGTCGAACAGCTGGTGCCTGCGCTGCGCCTGTTCGACGCCGTGGCTGACCTGCTGAGCAAGGAGTGCCTATGCCGCAACCCGTAGACCTGCAGGCGCTGCGCGCGCTGGAACAGGCGCGCGGCAGCCGCGTGCTGGTGCTGGCGGCCAGCACGCTGGACATCGACCTGCTGCCCGCCCTGTACGACCAGCTGCGCACCATCGGCAAGGTGGAACGCCTCGACGTCGTGCTGCACAGCCGCGGCGGCATTGTCAACGGCGCGCGCCGCATCGCCCTGCTGCTGCGCGAATTCACCCGGCACCTGGGCGTGATCGTGCCGCACTACTGCGAGTCGTCGGCCACCCTGCTGGCCATGGCAGGCGACGAGATCATCGCCGGCGACCTGGCCATCTTCTCGCCGATCGACCCGCACCTGCACGGCGACGCGGGCGGCGACACCAGCTCCATCTCGGCGCAGGACATCCGCCTGTTCGGCAAGATGTGCGCCAGCTGGTTCGGCGCCGACCCGGATGCCGCGCGCGAGCAGGCCCTGGCGCTGATGTGCCAGAACATCTTCCCGCCCACCCTGGCCGCCTTCTACCGCACCACGCTGGAGATGGAGCAGATCGGCGAGGAGCTGCTGCGCTACCAGCTGCCGCAGCTGGAAAGCGAGGCGCGGCGCGCCATCGTGCGGCGCCTGATGCAGGACTACCATTCCCACAACTACGCCATCACCGGCGCTGAGCTGGCCGCCCTCGGCCTGCGCGTGCGGCGCGACGCGCAAGCCGAAGCGCTGGCCTGGGATATCGCGCGCACGCTGCATGCCGGCTTTGGGCGCGGCACGGCGCAATCGGAAGAGGACGAATGGGACGACATGCTGCTGGCCACGCGCGACAGCGTGAACGTGCGGCAGCGCCGCCCCGGCGGCCTGCACGGACGCTGGCGCGAAGAAAGGCCGGCCTCATGAGCGCCGCGCTGCCATCCGCCCTGCCCGCCGCCGCCTTTCTGGCCGAAGTGCTGCGCCTGATGGGCGCCCTGCTCCTGCTGGCGGCCGCCTACGGCAAATGGCAGGCGCTGGGCCAGTTCCGCGCCAACCTGGAAACAAGTTTCAGCGTGCGGCCGGCGCTGGCCGCCTGGCTCGCCCCGGCTATCGCCGGCATCGAGCTGGGGCTGGCCGTCGGCCTGGCCGCCGGCGGCACGACCGGCCAGGCCGCGCTGGCCGGCGCGCTGCTGCTGTTCGTCGTGTTCACAGCGGTGGTGGCGTGGAAATACGCCACCGAAGATATCGTCAAATGCAGCTGCTTCGGCGATGCCGACCGCTCCGTGTCCGGCTTTGACCTGGCGCGCAACGCCGCCATCATCGCCGCGCTGGCGTACAGCCTTGCGGCCGGCGCCAACGCACCGGCATTGGCGGCAGCGGCCGGCTGGCAAGCCATGGTGTGCGCGCTCGGCGTCGCCACCCTGCTGGCCGTGGTGCTGGCCAAGCTGCACGAGATCATGATGCTGCTGCTGTACGCCAGGGAAGGAGTGGTGTGATGGATGCCGGCGTACTTTACCTGCTACTGGGCGTACTGGCATTCGGCGTCGCCCTGGCGCTGATGCTGTCGCTGGCGGCGGTCGAAGCGGCGCGCCACCTGGCGGCGGCAGGCCAGCGCCAGGCCACGCCACCGCTCGATGAAATCCTGCCCGCCGTTACGGCCCGCATGCTGCAGGGCGGCGCGCGCCGGCAGCTGCCGCCGGCCGGCATGCCGGCCGTGCTGGTCTTCCTCTCCAGCACCTGCCCCAAATGCCGCCAGAAGCTGCCCGAACTCGCCGGCTACCTGCCGCAGCTGGACGACGCCGGACTGGAACTGTGGCTGGTCAGCCGCGAACCGCGCTGGCGCCTGCGGCGCTTCCTGCGCGGCAGCCCGCTCGCCGGCCACACCCTGCGCGTCGACATGCGCAGCTACCGCGCGCTGAACCCGACCATGAGTTCGCCCTTCTACCTGTTCGTCAATGAAGAGGGCCGCCTGCAGACCGGCGGCACCGTCGGCGACGAAAACTGGGAAACCTTCCGCGCCCAGATGCTGGACGCCGGCACGGAGCGGGAGGCCGCCTGAACGCCCACCTGCGCCGCCTGCGCCTGGTGCGCCCCTTCGCCGGCCGCATGGCGGCAGGCATGCTGTGCATGGCGCTGGCCGTGGCGGTGCAGCTGGCCTACCCCAAGGCCCTCGCCTACTTCATCGACAACGCCGGCAAAGGGCACGACGCCGCCTGGTACGGCACCTTCTTCCTGGCCGCGCTGGCCGTGCTGGTGGTGCAAGGGATCGCCGCCACCATGCGCTACTACCTGTTCCAGTCGACCGGCTACATGATCGTCACCAGCATCCGGCGCCAGGTGTACACCGCCCTGCTGCGCCAGCCGGTCGCCTTCTTCGACCAGCACCACGTCGGCGAACTGACCAGCCGCCTGGCCGCCGACGCCGAGGAGCTGCACGACGCGCTGAGCATGGGCCTGTCCATCGCGCTGCGTTGCGCGCTGATCGTGGCAGGCGCCGTCGCCATGCTGCTCGCGATTTCGCCCGCGCTATGTCTTGTGCTGCTGTGCTACGCCCCGCTCAGCGTGGTGCTGAGCACCTGGAGCGGCAAACGGCTCAAGGACTGCGCGCGCGACATCCAGCGCGGCCAGGCCGAAGCGGGCCGCGTGGCGCATGAGTACCTGGCCAATATACGGCTGGTGCGCGCCTTCGGCCAGTATCGTAGCGCGGCCCGGCATTACGAAGAGGCCACCGGCAGCGCGCTGCGCACGGCACTCGCCGGCACCCGCCTGTTCGGCCTGTTCCGCGGCATATCGTCCTTCCTCACCTACTTCGCGCTGCTGCTAACGCTGGGCTACGGCGCCCATTTGATCGGCCAGGGAACGCTCAGTATCGGCGAGCTCACCGCCTTCGTCGTGTACGCGGCCATGGCCACCGAATCGGCCGGCATGGTGAACGACTTCTGGGCCGACTGGATGCGCACCGTGGGCGCCACCGAACGCCTGTTCGAAGTGATCGACAGCGCCCCGCCGCCCGAGCCGGAAGCCGGCGCCGGCGCCGCAGCGCTGGCCGGCCAGTTCGCGTTTGAACGCGTCAGCTTCCGCTATCCCGAACGCCCGCAGCGCCTGGCGCTCGACGGCATCGACTTCAGCGTGGCGGCGGGACAGAAGGTCGCCCTGGTGGGCGCCTCCGGCGCCGGCAAATCGACCATCGCCAGTCTTTTACTGGGCTTTTACGAACCGGAGGCGGGACGCGTGCTGTTCGACGGCCGCCCGCTGGCGGGACACGAAGCGCGCGCCGGCATCGCCATCGTCGAACAGGAACCCGCGCTGTTCGCCGGCAGCATCCACGACAACATCGCCTTCGCCGTGCCCGGCCGCCGCGCCAGCCGCGACGAAGTGGCCGCCGCCGCCCGGCTCGCCAACGCGCACGACTTCATCAGCGCCTTCCCGCAAGGCTACGACACCGAAGTCGGCGAACGCGGCGTGCAGCTCTCCGGCGGACAAAAGCAGCGCATCGCCATCGCCCGCGCCCTGCTGCGCAACCCCGCCATCCTGGTGCTGGACGAAGCCACCAGCGCCCTCGACGCCGCCAGCGAAATGCAGGTGCAGGCCGCGCTCGAGCGGCTGATGGAAGGCCGCACCACGATCATCATCGCCCACCGCTTCTCCACGATCGTCAAGGCCGACCGCATCCTGGTGCTGCGGGAAGGCCGCATCGTGCAGCAAGGCCGCCACGAAGAACTCCTGCGCGACCGCCACGGCCTGTACCACGAACTGATGCAGCACCAGATAAATCCGGGGCCACCCGAAAAATGGGGACGTACCCCAATTTTCGCTTAGCGAATATGGGGTACGTCCCTATTTTTCGGGTGGCCCCGGATTTCAGTTGTCGAGGTGGGAAATTTGCAGGCGGCGGCTTTCCTGCACCACGCCGTTGGCCTTGTGCTCCAGCACCAGCTCGGCATTCTGCTCGTCCAGCGAAATGCCGACCGACAGGATGTCGATCAGCAGCAGCTGCAGGATGCGCGAAATCATCGACAGGAAGGCGCTGCTGTCCTCCGCGTGGTCGACCGCCAGGCACACCGAGGCCTTCTTCGCCAGCGGCGACTGGCTGCTGGTGATGGCGATGACGTCGGCGCCGGCGCGGCGCGCCGCGTCGACCGCTTCCAGCAGCTCCGGCAGCTTGCCGGAATTGGAGATGGCAATCACCACGTCGCCCGGTTTCAGCAGCTCGGCGGCCAGGGTGAACAGGTGCGAGTCGCCATACGCCGCGGTCGGGATGCGGAAGCGGAAGAACTTGTGCTGGCCGTCCAGCGCCACCACGCGCGAATTGCCCATGGCGTAGAACTCGACCTTCTTCGCCTTCGACAGCAGCTCGATGGCGCGGTCCAGCGAATGCACGTCCATCTGGTCGCGGAATTTCAGGATGGCCGACACGGTGTTGTCGATCACCTTCGCGCTCAGGTCGTGCGTGCTGTCGGACACGCGCACCTGGCTGTGGCGCACCGGGATCGCGCCGGTCAGGCTGGAAGCGAACTTCAGCTTGAAATCGGCCAGGCCCTGGAAGCCGAGCGAGCGGCAGAAACGGATCACGGTCGGCTGCGACACCTCCGCCAGGCGGGCGATATCGGCGATCGGCTCGTTCAGCACCAGGCGCGGCTGCTCGATCACCAGCTGCGCCACGCGCTGCTCGGCCGGCGTCAGTTCCGCCTTCAGCGACTGCACGCGCTCCATCAGCGTGTTGGCGCCGGTGCGCCCGCGCAGGTGTTCGGACAAAATCGTGGCCACGCCGTAGAACGCCGGGTTCGGCGTGGTGATCACATAGGTCGGGATATCGGCCAGGTAGGACGAGAAGCGGCCCTTGGCTTCAAAGCGCGAACGGAACGGCGACTCCAGGAACCACTCTCCCATGCGCGGCACGATGCCGCCGCCGATGAAGATGCCGCCGAAGGAGCCCAGCGTCACCGCCAGGTTGGCCGCCGCGCCACCCAGCATGGCGCAGAAGCATTCCAGCACCTCGATGCACAGCGCATTCTTGTCCTTCAGCGCGCCAGCGATGATCTGCTGCGACGTCAGGTCGCGCACGCTCAGGCCGTTGCGCCGCGCCAGCGCGCGGTAGATGATTTCCATGCCCGGACCGGAAATCAGGCGCTCGTTCGACACGTGCGGCCAGGTTTGCCAGGCGTACTGCAGGATCGCGTATTCGCGCTCGTCGGCCGGCGCAAAGTTGGTGTGGCCGCCCTCCGAACCCAAGGTCACAAAACCATCCGTGGTCGGGATCACGCCCGAGCAGCCCAGGCCCGTGCCCGGGCCCAGCACGCCGATCACCGAATTCTGCGCCGGCGCGCCGCCGCCCACCTGCATCAAGTCGTCCGCCTTGAAGCCGGGGATAGCCATCGCCAGCGCGGTGAAGTCGTTCACCACCAGCAGGGTATGCAGGCCCAGTTCGCGCCGCACCTCGTCGGTCGAGAACTGCCAGTCGCGGTTGGTCATGCGGATGAAATCGCCGTGCACCGGGTTGGCCAGCGCCAGCGCGCCGTGGTTCAGGGTGATGTCGCCGTGGTCGGCCAGATAGCTGCGCAGCAGCGGGACAATGCCGGTGAAGTCGTCGCACTGCAGCACGCGCACCGCCTTGAATTCACCGGGCGCCGTCTGCAAGGCCAGGCGCGCATGGGTGGCGCCGATGTCCGCCAGCAGGCGCGGGCCGTCCGCAAAAGCGGAACGGTTGGCTTTTGGGTCTGCCTCTATCTGTTTCATTGTCTTTTTAAGTATTAGATAACGCCACAAAGGCGGGAGGATACCCGAAAAACAAGGCCCCGTGCACAGACGGGGCCTTCTTATTTAAGCGGCATAGCCGAACCAGGCGCCGTAGCCAGGCAGCTGCACCTGCCCATCCACCACCTCGCCCGGCAAGCCAGGCTGCTCCAGCTTCTGCGCGCCCTGCGCCGCCGGCAGCGCAAAGTTGACCGGCGCCGCGCCCAGGTTAAACAGTGCGATCACGCTGCGCTCGCCCTCCAGGTCGCGCCGCAGCGCCAGCACCGGCTCCGGCGCATCGAAGAACACGATATCGCCGCGCGTCAGCTGCGGCATGGTCTTGCGCCAGGCGATCATCCTGCGCGCAAAGTTCAGCGGCGACGCAGGATCGTCCTCCTGCAGCGAAGCCGCAATCGCCTTATGCTCCTCCGCCACCGGCAGCCACGGCGTACCGCTGGTGAAGCCGCCATGCTCGCCGCTGGTCCAGGCGATCGGCGTACGGCAGCCATCGCGGCCCTTGAACTCCGGCCAGAACGTCTTGCCATACGGGTCCTGGATCAATTCATACGGCACATCCGCCTCGCTGAACGCCAGCTCATCGCCCTGGTACAGGCAAGGCGTGCCTTTCAGCGACAGCTGCATGGCCAGCACCAGCTTGGCGAAAGCCGCCTGGTTGCCCATGCCCTTCCAGCGCGTCACCACGCGCACCGCGTCATGGTTACCGACCGACCACGAAGGCTGGCCGTCCTTCACGCGCGCCTTGAAGTCCTCCACCTGCTTGCGGATATGGCCCGCGCTGCTGTCAGCGGTCAGCAGGTTGAAGCTGTAGGCCATGTGCAGCTTGTTGCCGCCCTCCGTGTACTGCGCCATTACCGCCAGCGAATCGTCCGCGCCCACCTCGCCGATGGCCACCGCGCCGTATTCATCCAGCAGCACGCGCAGCTTCTCCAGGAAGGCCACGTTCTCCGGCTGGCTCTTGTCGTAGACGTGCGCCTGCATGCCGTACGGGTTGGCATCGCTCACGGTCGACGTATCGCGCACCAGCGCCGGCGGATTGCTGCGCAGCTGGCGGTCGTGGAAGTGGAAATTGCAGGCATCCATGCGCACGCCGTCCACGCCGCGCTCCAGCCAGAAACGCAGCGCATCCAGGTGCGCCTGCTGCACTTCCGGATTATGGAAGTTCAGGTCAGGCTGGCTGACCAGGAAGTTATGCATGTAATACTGCTTGCGGCGCGAATCCCACTGCCACGACGAACCGCCGAACACCGACAGCCAGTTGTTGGGCGGGCAGCCATCCGGCAGCGGATCGGCCCAGACATACCAGTCGGCCTTCGGGTTATCGCGCGAAGAGCGGCTCTCCTTGAACCACGGATGGTCCTCGGACGTGTGCGACATGACCTGGTCAATCATGATCTTCAGGCCCAGGCTGTGCGCCTTGGCGATCATCCGGTCGAAGTCCGCCAGGGTGCCGAACATCGGGTCGACATCGCAGTAATCCGCCACGTCGTAGCCGAAATCGCGCATCGGCGACTTGAAGAAAGGCGAGATCCAGATGATGTCCACGCCCAGTTTGGCGATATAGTCGAGGCGATCAGTGATGCCATTCAGGTCACCGATGCCATCCCCATTCGTATCCAGATAGCTGCGCGGATAAACCTGATAAATGATTGCTTCTTTCCACCAAGGCGTGCTCATGACCCAAATCCCCTCCAAAAACTGTTATGTAGATAATATACATTATGATCAGGGGAAGTTCAAATACTATGATTTGTTTAAAATCAATGACTTATAAATTTTCGCGTAGTCAAACTACATGTAAGTGAAACCAGTAGTTGCCAAGCCCAGCCCGTTCGCATAGCATCGCGCCCATTCATCAAATTGGAGACTCCATGTCGACGCGAGAACTGGAACAGGGAAACGGGCCGCTACCCCGGCAAATCCCGTACATCATCACCAACGAAGCCTGCGAACGCTTCAGTTTTTACGGCATGCGCAACATCCTGGTGCCATTCCTGGTCAGCACCCTGCTGCTGTTCATCCCATCCGAACACCGCACCAGCGAAGCGAAGCACGTCTTCCACACCTTCGTCATCGGCGTCTACTTCTTCCCGCTGCTGGGCGGCTGGCTGGCCGACCGCTTCTTCGGCAAATACAACACGGTATTCTGGTTCTCGCTGATCTACTGCGCCGGGCACGCCTGCCTGGCCCTGTTCGAGCACCATCTTGAAGGCTTCTATTTCGGCCTGTTCCTGATTGCCTTCGGCTCGGGCGGCATCAAGCCGCTGGTGGTGTCCTTCGTCGGCGACCAGTTCGACCAGACCAACAAAAAGAAAGCCAAGATCGTCTTCGACGCCTTCTACTGGTCGATCAACTTCGGCTCCTTCTTCGCCTCGCTGCTGATGCCGATTTTCCTGCGCGACTACGGCGCATCGGTCGCCTTCGGCATCCCCGGCATCCTGATGTTCATCGCCACCCTGGTGTTCTGGATGGGCCGCCACAAATACGTGCACGTACCGCCGCAAGCACCGAACGCCGACTCCTTCACCCGCGTCGCCAAGACCGCCCTGCTGGCGCAGGCGCCCGGCCAAGCGCGCCCAGGCCTGGCGGTGGCCGCGATCGGCGCGGCGCTGGCCGTGCTGTCGCTTGCCATGTCGTTCAAATGGGGCTTCGTCATCGCCGCCTGCACCGCCATCGTCCTGCTGCTCGCCTTCGGCGGCATCGGCACCGCCATGCAGCTCGAACGCGCGCGCGGCAAGCACTCCGACGAAGCGGTGGACGGCACCCGCGCCGTGCTGCGCATCTTCATCGTGTTCGCCCTGATCACCCCATTCTGGTCGCTGTTCGACCAGAAAGCCTCGACCTGGATCGTGCAAGCCAACGACATGGTGCGCCCGACCTACGAGCTGCTGGGCTGGAGCTTCAAATTTGAACCGGCGCAGATGCAGGCGCTGAATCCACTGTTCGTAATGCTGCTGATCCCGCTCAACAACATCCTCATCTTCCCGATGCTGCGCAAGATCGGCATTGAACCGACGCCGCTGCGGCGGATTGGCGCCGGCATCATGCTGTCCTCGATGTCCTGGATCGTGATCGGCACCATCCAGCTGGTGATGGATGGCGGCACCCCGGTCTCGATGACCTGGCAAGTGCTGCCGTACGTGCTGCTGACCGCCGGCGAAGTGCTGGTGTCCGCCACCGGCATCGAGTTCGCCTACTCGCAGGCCCCGGCCTCGATGAAAGGCGCGATCATGGCGCTGTGGTACCTCGGCACCACGATTGGCAACCTGTGGGTGCTGATCCTGAACGCCAGCGTCAAGAACGAAGGCGTGCTGGGCTACATCTCCACCACCGGCCTCTCGGTGATGGCCTTCCAGATGTACTTCTGCGCCGCCTTCGCCGCCCTCGCCGGCACCATATTCGCCGTGTACGCCATGCGCTACAAGATGATGGACTTCTACCGCAAAGACTAAATTCGGGGTCAGGTCTGACAATCGGACACCAACCCCACACCTTTGACTTTTCTCAAGACGCCCCGTTCCTGGCTCATCCAGGAACGGGGCGTTTTTCATGAAGTGGAAGTTTTGAGGAAAATCAAAGGTAGGCTGTCGGTGTCCGATTGTCAGACCTGACCCCGAATTTTGGGCGCGGAGATGTAGTGCAACTACATGTGTTGAGGTAATATTTCTGTAGCATCACTACTACGGAGACAATATGCAGCAGCGTACCCTTATGGCGGCTTTGGTGGCTTCCGCCGTGGCGGCATTGGCCGCGCCGGCGGGCCAGGCGGCCGCGCCTACCACCGCCCTCACAGCTTCACCGACGGCCGCGACGGCGCCTACCCTGGCCGCTTGCGATGGTCCGCACGAAACCGTGCTGGCACGCACCCAGGGCTTCGATGCGCGTGCGCTTTGGCTGGATGGCGGGCGGGCGACTTGGCCGGGCGTCGAGCCGGGGGGCAGCTTCAAGCTGTATTACGCGGCGGCGGCGGGCATCAGTGCGGCGCGGGGGGCGACCGTCGGTGGTGCGGATGGGGCGTTGTCCCTGGCCTTGGTGGAGACTGCACTGCCGGCGCGCTTCCGCTACGCGGGCGATGGCGTGGTGCTGGCCTTGACGGAGGCGGATCGTGCGCGCTTGCCTTCGTTGCTGGCGAAGCAGCTGGTGCTGGTGCAGGAGAACCAGGATGGCACCGTGCGCGATGCTACCGCGCTGCAGGTGCCGGGTGCGCTGGACGATATCTATGCGGCGGCGGAAGGCGCGAATGACCTGGGCGCCTCCATCGGCAAAGGTGGCACGACTTTCAAACTGTGGGCGCCGACGGCGCAGCGGGTGTCCGTCTGCCTTTTCGATAGCGGCAGCGGCAAGCCGAAATCCATCACCGGCATGCGTGCCGATGCGAAGACCGGCATCTGGTCGGCGAACCTGCGCGGCAACCTGTCGGGCGGCTACTACAAATACGTGGTGGACGTTGTGGCGCCGCGCACCGGGCTGGTTCGCAATGTGGTAACCGATCCTTACTCCGTCAGCCTGGCTGCGGATTCGGCGCGCAGCTATATCGCTGACCTGGCCGATCCGCGCCTGGCGCCGCCTGGCTGGAACAAGGATGCGCCGCCTCCCAGCGTGAAGGCGCAGCCGGATATGTCGATCTATGAGCTGCATGTGCGCGATTTTTCGATCAACGATCAGTCGGTCAGCGTGGCGAACCGGGGCAAGTACACGGCTTTCCGTGAGTCGGGTTCGAACGGCATGAAGCATCTGGCCATGCTGGCGCGGGCGGGCGTGACGGATGTGCACCTGCTGCCGGTGTATGACCTGGGCAGCGTGCCTGAGAAGGGCTGCGTGGCGCCGGTCGTGCACGGGGCGCCGGACAGCGACCAGCAACAGAAGATCGTGTCGGCAAATGCGCAGCAGGATTGCTATAACTGGGGCTACGATCCGTGGCATTTCAATGCGCCGGAGGGTAGCTACAGTACGGATGCTTCGGATGGGGCGCGCCGCATCGTCGAGCTGCGCGAGATGGTGATGGCGCTGCATAAGACCGGCCTGCGCGTGGGGACGGACGTGGTCTACAACCATACCTATCGCGGCGGGCAGCATGAGCGTTCGGTGCTGGACCGTATCGTGCCGGGTTATTACCATCGTTTGAACCTGAAGGGCGATATCGAGCAGTCGACCTGCTGCTTCAACACGGCGACCGAGAACCGGATGATGGCGAAGCTGATGATCGATTCGGCGGAGCTGTGGACGCGGCATTACCACATCGATTCCTTCCGCTTCGACCTGATGGGCCACCAGCCGCGCGCGGCGATGGTGGCGCTGCAGGCGCGCGTCAACAAGGCTGCCGGGCGCCATGTGAACCTGATCGGCGAGGGCTGGAACTTCGGCGAGGTGGCGGATGGGGTGCGCTTTGTGCAGGCGTCGCAGCTGTCGCTGAACGGCAGCGGCATCGGTACTTTCAGCGACCGTGCGCGCGATGCGGTGCGCGGCGGCGGTGCGGGCGATTCGGGGGCGCAGATGATCGCGCAGCAGGGTTTTGTGAATGGGCTGGTGTA
The DNA here is from genome assembly GCF_041914865.1 of Pseudoduganella sp. Lineage (NCBI taxonomy): Bacteria > Pseudomonadati > Pseudomonadota > Betaproteobacteria > Burkholderiales > Oxalobacteraceae > Pseudoduganella > Pseudoduganella sp. The sequence goes on from NZ_JAYSCO010000027.1 coordinate 38,531, forward strand.
TGACGCGAATGCGGGCGCGGGCTTGCGTCCGGTGGCGGATCTGATGAAGGCGGCGGATATGGTGCGCGTGGGGCTGGCCGGTTCGCTGCGTTCATATCGCATGCAGGTGCATACCGGCGAGGTGCGCGAGCTGCAGTCCATCGTCTATGGCGGCAACCAGCCTGCGGGCTACGCGAGCGAGCCGGGCGAGGTGGTGAATTATGTGGAGAACCACGATAACCAGACGCTTTACGATATCAATGCGTTCAAGCTTCCGTTGTCGACCACCAGCGCGGATCGGGCGCGGGTGCAGATGCTGGCGGCTGCGGTGAATGCGTTCTCGCAGGGCGTGGCCTATTATCACGCGGGCTTTGAGATCTTGCGTTCGAAGTCGATGGACCGCAATAGCTTTGAGTCGGGCGATTGGTTCAATCGCCTGGACTGGACTTACCAGGATAACTATTTCGGCACGGGTTTGCCGCCGGAGGCGGATAACGGTAAGGATTATGCGTTGATCCAGCCTTTGCTGGCGAACCGGGCCCTGAAGCCGACGCCGCTGGATATCGCGTTTGCGCGCGATACTTTCCGCGACCTGCTGCGTATCCGCGCGAGCAGCTCGCTGTTCCGCATGCGTTCGGCGGAGGATGTCAGGCAGCGCTTGCATTTCCTGAATACGGGGCCGCTGCAGGTGGCGACCGTGGTGGCGGCGCGGCTGGATGGCGCGGGCTATCCCGGCGCGGGTTTCCGTACCGTGGCTTACTTCATCAACGTGGATAAGGTGGCGCAGACGGTCGTGGCGTCGTCGGAGGCTGGCAGGGCTTACAAGCTGCATCCGGTGCATGCCGCGCCGGAGGCGGGGGATAAGCGGGCGGCTGAGGCGCGTTTCGATGCGGCCAGCGGCAGCTTCACCATTCCGGCGCGGACGGCTGTGGTGTTTGTCGAGTAAGACCGGGGGCAGACCCACACTGTCTGCCCCCCGGGTTTTCCGGTTTTACTGGGTCAGCAGGATGGTGGCGTGCTTGCCGTTGGTGCGCACAACCCCATTCTTCACCTTGTACGTGGCGCCGGAATAGGCGTCTTTCACGCGCACACCTTCGGCGAACACGCCGCCCACCTGGATGTCCAGCGCGGCGCCGGTCTTGGCATCCAGCGCGACCACCACCTTGTCTGCGCCGTAGACGCGGCTGAAGGTGTATGGCGCGTCGGCCAGCTTCTTGTGCTCCCCTGCCCCGATTGCCGGATGGGCGCGGCGGAATTTGCCCAGTTTGGCCCAGTGCGCGCGCACCGCGCCCACCTTGTAGCCTTCGCGCTGGGCGTTCGATTTCAGGTCTTCCCAGTTCATGAAGGAGCGCAGCTTGGCGTCGCCGGTGGCTTCGGCGATATCGAGCCGGCGCGCGGTTTCGTCGCCGTAGTAGATCTGCGCCAGGCCGGGCGCCAGCAGCAGCTTGCTGGCCGATTCGAACGGCTTCTTGCGCGCCGGGTCGAAGGGGTTGCCGTCGTCGTGCGAGGAAATGTAGTTCAGCACCGAGTAGCCTTTGAGCGGGCCGGCCAGCTGGGCGGCGTATTTGCCGAACACGGATTCGTAGTCGCCTTTGGCGTCGTGCACCAGGCCGAAGTTGATCAGGTTTTCGAAGCCGTTGGCGTAGAAGTTGCTCTTGGTGCCGCCGCCCATGTCGAACTCCAGGCCGTGCGCGATGTTGTAGTTGTACACCTCGGCGGTCATGAAGAAGCGGCCGTCGCCCAGCACCTTTTTCGGGTTGGCGCGCTTCCAGTCTTCGTGCGCGGCCTGGGCTACCTTGCGCAGTTCGCCCCATACGGCGGGCTCCACGTGCTTGACGGTGTCGGCGCGGAAGCCGTCGATGCCGTATTTGCGCACCCAGTCGGCGTGCCATTTCATGATGTAGTAGCGCGGCGCGCGCGGGTAGCCGGTGCGGGCGAAGAATTCGTCCAGCTCTTTCACTTCGCGTTCGTAGCGGCCTTCGGCTTTCCATTTGGCGGCCAGCGCTTCCGGCAGTTCGACCGCCTCGTTGCTCTCGGTGCGGAAGTCGGGCAGGTTCTTCACCAGGGTGCAGGCGATGGTGCCGGGGGCGTCCTTGTAGTGGCATTGCGGTTCGGTGCGTACCCAGCCGGCCGGCCAGACGGGATCGGCTTCGGTCACCGGTCCGGTGTGGTTCATCACTACGTCCAGCAGCACGCGGATGCCGCGTGCGTGCGCTGCTTCGACAAAGTCGCGGAAGTCTTTTTCGGTGCCGAGGTTGGCGTCCACCGCCGTGAAGTCGCGCACCCAGTAGCCGTGGAAGCCGTAGGATTTGCCGGTGCCTTCATCCGTGCCCGCGTGGATCTGCTCGACCGGCGGCGTGGTCCAGATCACGTCCACTCCCAACTCGTCGAAGTAGCCCGACTTGATCTTGGCGGTCAGGCCCTTGAAGTCGCCGCCCATGTAGCCGCGCAGCGGGGCGCCGTCGGCCTTGCGGCCGTAGGCCAGGTCGTTGGACTTGTCGCCGTTGGCGAAGCGGTCGGTCAGCAGGAAGTAGACGGTCGCATTCTCCCAGAGGAAGGGCTTGGGCGGCGCGGCGAACGCGCTGTGTGCGCCGGTGGCAAGCAGCAGGGACAATGCGAGGGATGACAGTTTCATGCGGCTGGTTCCTTTTGCGGTTCAGGTGATGACGGTGGGATTACTGCGGCCGGTGTGCAGGGCGATGCTGGCCACGCTGTCGGCGATGGCGATCAGCCCGGCCAGTGCTTGCTGCGTTGGGATATGGTGCTGCGCCGGGTCGGCCTCGTAGCGTTCGAGGTAGACGCGCAGGGTGGCGCCTTCGGTGCCGGTGCCGGACAGGCGGTAGACGATGCGCGAACCGTCCGTCATCATGATGCGGATGCCTTGCTGGCTGGCGTGCGCGCCGTCCACCGGGTCGGTGTATTCGAAGTCGTCGGCAGCCTGCACTTCGTAGTGGTTCATTTTCTGGCCCGGCAGGTTGGCCAGCTTGATGCGCAGGTCCTGCATCAGCAGGCGCGCGGCGTCGGGCTCGATGGCTTCGTAGTCGTGCCGCGAGTAGTAGTGGCGGCCGAAGCGCTGCCAGTGGGCTTCGACGATTTCCTGCACCGAGCCGCCGCGCACGGCCAGCAGGTTGAGCCAGAACAGCACGGCCCACAGGCCGTCCTTTTCGCGGATATGGTTCGAGCCGGTGCCGTAGCTTTCTTCGCCGCACAGGGTGGCCTTGCCGGCGTCGAGCAAGGTGCCGAAGTACTTCCAGCCGGTGGGCGTTTCGTAGCAAGGCACGCCGAGCGCTTCGGCCACGCGGTCGGCGGCGCGCGAGGTGGGCATGGAGCGGGCGATGCCGGCCAGGCCGCCGGCGTAGCCTGGCGCGACGGCGGCATTGGCGGCCAGCACGGCCAGGCTGTCGGACGGGGTGACCGCGAAACTGCGGCCGACGATCATGTTGCGGTCGGCGTCGCCGTCGGAGGCGGCGCCCAGGTCGGGCGCGCCGGGTGCGGCCATGAGCGCGACCAGCTGTTCGGCGTTGACCGGGTTGGGGTCGGGGTGCAGGCCGCCGAAGTCCTCCAGCGGCTGGCCGTTGATGACGGTGCCGGCCGGGGCGCCCAGCCTGCCTTCCAGGATGGCGCGGGCATACGGGCCGGATACCGCGTGCATGGCGTCGAAGCGCATGGTGAAGCCGGCGGCGAACAGGCGGCGGATGGCGTCGAAGTCGAACAGCTGCTCCATCAGTTCCGCGTAGTCGGCGACAGGGTCGATCACTTCGACGTGCATGCCATCGACCATGCGGGCGCCGATTGCGTCGATATCGACATCCGGCGCGTCGCTGATGCGGTATGCGGCCAGCGCCAGCGTGCGCTGGTAGATTGCTTCGGTCAGCGCTTCCGGCGCGGGACCGCCGTTGGCCGCGTTGTACTTGATGCCGAAGTCGCCCTCCGGGCCGCCGGGATTATGGCTGGCGGAGAGGATGATGCCGCCCATGGCGCCGTGCTTGCGGATCACACAGCTGGCGGCCGGCGTGGACAGGATGCCGCCCTGCCCCAGCAGCACGCGCGCAAAGCCGTGCGCCGCCGCCATCTTCAGGATGACCTGGATCGCGGCTCGGTTGTGGTAGCGGCCATCGCCGCCCAGCACCAGGGTCTTGCCGGCGGCGTCGCCCAGCGTGTCGAACACGCCTTGCACGAAATTTTCGAGATAGTGCGGCTGCTGGAAGACGCTGACCTTCTTGCGCAGCCCGGAAGTCCCCGGCCGCTGCCCGGGGATGGGGGAAGTTGCTACGGTCTGGATTGCCATGTCCACTCCTCCGAGAAAATGGGGTACGTCCCCATTTTTCCTAGTTTGCCGCGAACGGCGCGGGCGGTGCGCGCCGCTGGATGGTTCAGGCTTCTTTCTTGGCGGAGTCGCTGACGATCAGGGTCAGCACGCCGCCAATCGCCATCGAGATGCCGCCCAGCACCAGCACGCTGGCGGAGTGGCCGTCGAACAGGTGCTTGATGACCGGGCCGAGCACCAGGTTGGCGACGATCTGCGGCAGCACCACGAAGTAGTTGAACACGCCCATGAAGTAGCCCATGCGCTTGGCCGGTAGCGCGCCTGCCAGGATGGCGTATGGCATGGTCAGGATGCTGGCCCAGGCGATGCCAACGCCGATCATCGGCAGCAGCAGCATGTGCTTGTCGTGGATGAAGGCGACGCTGGCCAGGCTCAAGCCGCCGATTACCAGGCAGAGCATGTGCACGAAGCGGCGGCTGGTGACGTGCGCCAGCTTGGGCAGCAGGAAGGCGGCCAGGGCGGATACGCCGCCGTAGGTGGCGAACAGCCAGCCGACCCAGTTGCCTGCTTCCTGGAACAGTGCGGATTTGCCGTCGACGGTGTTGAAGACGTTGTCGGCCACGGCGGGCGTGGTGAATACCCACATGCCCATCAGCGCGAACCAGGTGAAAAACTGCACCAGCGCCAGCTGCACCATGGTTTTCGGCATGTGCATCACGCCGCCGAAGACTTCCTTCAGCGAGTGCAGGAAGCCGCGGCGCTGGGCGCGCTCCATGCGGAATTTTTCCACGTCTTCCGGCGGCAGTTCGTCGGCGGTCAGCACGGTCCACAGCACGGCCAGGAAGTAGGCGGCGCCGCCGGCGTAGAAGGAGTAGCGTACGGAGTCGGGGATGGCGCCGTTCACCACTTCGTTACTGACGTGCAGGACGTCGGTGAAGATGGTCGGCAGCAGCGAGGCGATCACGCCGCCCAGGCCGATGAAGAAGGTCTGCATCGCGAAGCCGGCGGTCTGCTGCGATTCATCGAGCTTGTCGCCGACGAAGGCGCGGAACGGTTCCATCGAGATGTTGATCGATGCGTCCATCAGCCACAGCACCAGGATGGCCATCCACAAGGCGGTGGAATTGGGCATCAGGAACAGGGCTATGCTGGCCAGCAGCGCGCCGATGAAGAAGAACGGGCGGCGGCGGCCCCATTTGGCGTGCCAGGTGTTGTCGCTCAGGTAGCCGATGATCGGCTGCACCAGCAGGCCGGTGACCGGTGCGGCGAGCCAGAACAGCGGCAGCTCGTCGGGTGTGGCGCCGAGCGTGGAGAAAATGCGGCTGGTATTGGTGTTCTGCAGCGCGAAACCGAACTGGATGCCAAAGAAGCCGAAGCTCATATTCCACAGCTGCCAGAATGACAGCCGCGGTTTGCTGGTGGTTGCGTGCATCTAGTGTCCCCGTTTTTTGTCCGCGCTTGCGTAAATTTGTAGCAAAATAACATGGCAACTACGGGCTGTCAATGCAGTGACAGCCCGTAAACAGCCGGTTTTAGTGCAAATTTGTAGTCATGTTACAGGGCAACCGCCAGTTTCGCCTTCATCGCCGCACGTGCCGGCACGGCCAGCTCCAGGGTGCGGGAACGGGCATCCCAGCGCGCCGCCAGCGGCTTGCCGTCCAGGGTCACGCTGCGCGGACGGCTGGCCACATTGTGCACCTTGACGGCGTAGCTGCGCGCGACAGCCTGCCAGGCCTGGCCAACCTCGGTGTCGATGCCGATCTCGAAGCCGCCCGCCGAGGCGCTGGCGCTGAAGCGGGCCAGCTCGTATTTGCCCTGGCCGTATGCATTGGCGGTGGCGCCGTCGTCCTCATACAGTTTGCCGGACGACGCGGCGGCGCTGGCGTCGTAGTAGTAATGCAGGTCGATCTGCCTGCTGCTGTAGTCGCGCGTGCTCTGCACCACTTTCGCCAGCGGCACCAAGGCGCCGGCGCGCACGAAGACCGGAATGCGCTCGGGGACGACTTGCACCACCTCATTGATGCCGCCCTTGTGCGCGGCGCCGCTGTGGAAGTCGAACCAGACCTTGGACGAGGCGGGGAAGTTGACTTCCTTGCGCTGCGCGCCTGGCTCGGTGACCGGGGCGACCAGGAAGTCGCGGCCCCACAGGTAGGTGGAGGCTACGCCACCGTCGCCGCCCTCGAACATGATGGGGCGCATCAGCGGCAGGCCGCTCTGGCTGTTGTCGAATGCTGCACTGTAGTTATACGGCAGCATGGCGTAGCGCAGGCGGACCGCTTCACGCGCCAGCGCTTTGGTGCGCTCGGCGCGGAACACCGGCTCGGATGGCACCTCTTCCTGCGCGTGCGGGCGGAACACCGGCTGGAACACGCCGTACTGCAGCCAGCGCACGTACAGCTCGTCGTCCAGCATCGGCGAGGCAAAGCCGCCCAGGTCGGAGTGCATGTAGGCCAGGCCCTGCATGCCCATTTGCAGGGCGATCTCCATCTGCGACTGCAGGCCGCCCCAGCTGCGCTGCACGTCGCCCGACCACGGGATCATGCCGAAGCGCTGCGAGCCGGAATAGCCGGCGCGCATCAGAATGAAGGGACGCTCGTTCGGGAATTCCTTCTGGTAGCCTTCAGCGATCAGGCGCGCCCAGTCGTGGCCGTAGATGTTGTGCACCTGGTCGGCGCCCAGCTCGCCCTTGCTGCCGTGGCGCAGGCCCGCCGGATGCACTTCCGGCTCGCCCAGGTCGCCCCACCAGCCGGCCACGCCGCCGGCTTTCAGCTCTTTATAGATGTTCCAGAACCAGTCGCGCCCTTCCGGGCGGTACAGGTCGACCAGGCCGGTGTTCCCGAAGTAGAAGTCATAGCGGCCCGGCGCCCCGGACGCGTCGGTGGCCAGCGCGCGCCGCTCGACGGCTTCCTGCCAGCGGCTGGAGGTGGTCAGCACAAAGGGTTCGGTGATGATCACGGTCTTCACGCCCTTGGCGGCCAGGTCGGCCATCATGCCTTTCGGGTTGGGGAAGCTGTCCTTGTCCCAGGCCAGGTTGCCCATCGTGCCTTTCACGGTCTTGCCGAACCAGTACAGGTCCAGCACCACGGCGTCGACCGGGATCTTCTCGGCGATGAACTTGTCGACCACGGCGCGCGTTTCGGCCTCCGTGTGGTAGCCGAAGCGGCTGGCGAAATTGCCGAAGGTCCAGCGCGGTGGCAGCGGCTGGCGGCCGGTCAGGCTGGTGTAGTTGGCCACCACGTCCTCCCACTGCTCGCCCGCCACCACCTGGTAGGTCTTGCGGCCGCCGATGGTTTCGTACGACAGCGTGCCGTCCTTCTTGCTGTCGAAGTCGAGGTAGCCGGTTTGCGGGTTGTCGAAGTGGATCGCGTACTTCTTGGACGACAGCGCCATCGGGATGGTGAAGTTCAGCAGCGTGGAGCGCGCCTCGTAGCCGTAGTGGGCGCGGTTATACAGCTGGAAGCGGTGGCCGCGCCGGTTCATGCCGACCGCGCGCGCACCGGCGCCGTACAGGGCTTCGTCGCCATCGAGCGCGAACTCCAGCGCCTCCATCTTGCCTTCGCGGCGATAGCCGCGCTTCTCCGCCACCAGCGGCTGGCCTTTGTAGGCGTAGCTGATGCGGAACGGCGACTTCTCAATGCGCACCGTCAGGCCGGGCGTGGCGTATTCCAGCACCCCGCCCTCTTCGCGCAGCGTGGTGGGCACGGCGGCCGGCGCCAGCACCACCGCGTGCGAGGCAGGGTCGAACTGCTCGCCGTGCGGAACAAAGGTGGTTTCCACCACGGCTGCCGAATACGGCTTGATGATGTATTTGCCGTCATTTGTGCCGATTTCGAGCGAATTTGCGTTGCGAGCGGCGGAAATGAACTGGCGATCGGCATTTTGCGCCAGGGCGGCCTGGCTGCAGAGGGCCAAAACAGCGAGTTGTATGAGTTTCATGAGTGATATATTAGCGGGCAGTTTTATCTGAGAGGAGATTGAATTGACTAAAACTACTATGAAAAAACCACTGGTCCTGGCCCTGGGCCTGGCCCTGGCGACGGGCTTCGCCCACGCCGCCCCAGCCCCGAAAAAGGGCAAGGGCACCCCGGCTGAAGCGAAGAAGTTTATCGCCGAGACCGAGGCCAAGTTCGACAAGCTGGGCCACATCGGCAGCCGCGCCGCCTGGGTGGCGCAGAACTTCATCACCGACGACACCGAAGCGCTGACCGCCTACTTCGGCGAGCTGCAGCTGGACGCGTCCGGCCAGGCCGCGCTGGAAGCGCGCCGCTTTAACGGCGTGAAGCTGAGCGACGAGGAAGCGCGCAAGATCAAGCTGCTGCAGCTGACGCTGATGCTGCCGAACGATAAAGAGCGCCAGGCTTACGCCGACGCCAACGCCAAGCTGAACGGCGCTTACGGCAAGGCCAAGTACTGCACCGCCGACGGCAAGTGCCAGGCCCTGGGCGACCTGGAAAAGACCCTGGCCAACAGCCGCGACCCGAAAGAGCTGCTGGAAGCGTGGAACGGCTGGCACCTGCAGTCGCCGTCCTACAAGAAGCTGTACACCGAGTACGTTGAGCTGTCCAACAAGGGCGCGCGCGAAATGGGCTATGCCGACACCGGCGCCCTGTGGCGCTCGGGCTACGACATGAAGCCGGAAGAATTTTCGGCCGAGATGGAGCGCATCTGGCAGCAGGTCAAGCCGCTGCACGAGTCGCTGCACACCTACGCCCGCTACAAGCTGCGCGAAGCCTACGGCCCGGACGTGGTGCCGCTGACCGGCCCGATCCCGGCCCACCTGTTCGGCAATATGTGGAGCCAGAGCTGGGAGAACATCTACCCGCTGCTGATGCCTGCCACCGGCGCCTCCAAGTTCAACCTGACCAATGTGCTGGAGCAGAAGAAAACCAGCGCCAAGGAGATGGTGCAGTACGGCGAGCGCTTCTACACCTCGCTCGGCATGCCGAAGCTGCCGGACACCTTCTACGAGCGCTCGCTGCTGGAAAAGCCGCGTGACCGCGACGTGGTGTGCCACGCCTCGGCATGGCAGCTGGATGGCAAGGACGACGTGCGCATCAAGATGTGCATCCGCCCGACCGAAGAGGAATTCGCCGTCATCCACCACGAGCTGGGCCACATCTACTACGACCTGGCCTACAAGAACCAGTCCAACCTGTTCCGCAACGGCGCCAACGACGGCTTCCACGAAGCGATCGGCGACACCATTGCCCTGTCCATCACCCCGAACTACCTGAAGAAGGTCGGCCTGATGAACGAGGAACCGGACCCGAACGCCGCCACCGGCGAGCTGCTCAAGCGCGCGCTGGCCAAGGTGGCCTTCCTGCCGTTCGCCTACTCGGTGGATAAATGGCGCTGGGACGTCTATGCCGGCAAGACCAAGCCTGCGGACTACGACAAGAGCTGGTGGCAGCTGCGCGAGCAGTACATGGGCGTGAAGCGCCCGCTGCCGATGCTGGCCGACGGCTTCGACGCCGGCGCCAAGTACCACGTGGCGGCCGACGTGCCGTACGCGCGCTACTTCCTGGCCCACCTGCTGCAATTCCAACTCCATCGTGCCCTGTGTAAGGAAGCCGGCTACACCGGCCCGCTGCACCAGTGCTCGATCTACGGCAGTGAAAAGGCAGGCAAGAAGCTGTGGTCCATGCTGGAGATGGGCACTTCCAAGCCATGGCCGGAAGCACTGAAAGCCGCCACCGGCGAGGAACGCATCGATGGCCAGGCAATGCTGGACTACTTCGCCCCGCTGAAAACCTGGCTGGACGAACAAAACAAGCAACTCGCCGCTAAAGCGAAGTAAAACAAAATCGGGGGCCGCGGCCCCCGATTTTTTTATGCCGGCTGCTTAGAACTTGTAGTTCGCGCCGACCAGTACGGTGCGGCCGTACTTCTGGTATTCCAGCTGCTGGTTGGCGATACCGTTGTAGGTCTCGTAGGCTGCGTTGCGCAGGTTGTTCACCTGCAGCACCAGGCCCATGCCCTTGAACATGCCTTCGCCGAAGCTGTAGCCGATCTGGAAGTCGATGATGTTCTCACCCACCACGTAGCGCAGGGTGCGCTCGCCGGCGAAGTTGCCGATCTCGCCCACGAAGTCGGAACGGCGACGCTGGCTGACGCGGGTTTCGAAGCCTGCCTTCTCGTAGTACAGGGTCAGGTTGCTGGTGTTCTTCGACAGGCCAGGCAGCATGATGTTGGTGGCGATGCTGCTGCTTGGGTCCTTGATGGTGATCGCGCTGTCGGTGTAGGCATAGCTGCCGCTCACGCCAAAGCCGTCCAGCACCGGGGTCACCATGTTCAGCGGCAGGGAAGCGGTCAGCTCCAGGCCCTTCATGTTGCCGCCCTTGCCGTTGTATGGCGCGGTGTAGTTGCCGAACGGGGTGATCGCCTTGGTGCCAGGGATCTGCGCCGAGAAGTCGCGGGTGCGGGTCTCGGTGAAGATGTAGGTGTCCAGCTTCTTGTAGAAACCAGCCAGCGACACGTACGCCTTCTTGCCGAAGTACTTCTCGTACGAGATGTCGAAGGCCTTGGCGCGCCATGGGTCCAGCTGGGCGTTGCCGCCGCTGCCGCTTGGCTTGAAGTCGTTGGTGCCGACGTTGAAGTCCAGCGCTGCGCGCATCTGGTCGACGCGTGGGCGGGCCATCTGCTTGGCCAGGGCCATGCGCACGGTGTGGTCGTTCTCGAAGCCGAACGCCAGGTTCAGGCTAGGCAGGTAGTCGGTGTAGGTTTTGCCGTCGTGGACTGGCTTGACCTGGCTGCCGGCTGGGGCGGTGCCGTCCCAGTACTTGGCGTCCGACGACTGCTTGGTGTGCTGCGCCTGTACGCCGAAGTTACCGCGCACCGAAACGCCGCCCATGTCGTAGTCGATGTTGGCCTTGGCGAAGGTGGTGGTGATCTTCTCATCCACGGTCCAGGCCTTGGCGATCAGGTAGTCCAGGTTGTTGACCGGTGCGAAGGTCATGTACTTGGCGACCACGCCTGGCACGTTCCAGGCCGGGATCATGCCGACGCCGGCAAAGCCCAGGTCGACCGAGTTGTACATCAGGTCCGACGAAATGGTGGACGGTGCGCCCTTCAGGTTGATGCTGCCTTCCGGCTGGTCCTTGAACTTGCTGCGGTCGGAGTAGTGCACGCCGAAGTCGTAGCTCGAGAAGTATTTTTCCATCGCGCCGGAGGACTGGATGTTGGCGGCCAGCTTGAAGCCGTTCAGTTCATCCTTGACCTTCGGGGTCTTGCCGTAGCCGGAACCGTAGATGGTGTTGCGCACGTACAGGTTGCTTGGGCTGCTGTAGTCGCGGCCCGGGTCCATGGTCGGGAAACCGCCGGTGCGGAAGGCCAGCTTGACCGAATCCAGGAACGGATTGCCGGCTGCGTCGCTGATCTGCAGGTTGTTTTCCAGGCTCACTTCATCGCGCTTGGCGGTGGAGCGGCTGATGTCGGCCACCAGGGACCAGCCATCCATCTTCCATTCGTTGTTCCAGCCGATGGCGCGGATATCGTCCTTGCGCTTGTCGTACATGCCGCGTACCAGCGGGTACACGCCGGTGGCGGTGGCGCTGGACAGCACGCCGCCGCTGGTGGTGACGTTTTCGAAGTTCAGGCCCGGGGTGTAGTTGCCGTTGTAGCCGCCGATGTGCACTTCGAACTGGTTGGCGGTGTCTTCATGCTTGAACTGCGACGCGTACACGTCGATCATGCTGGTGAAGGTCTTGCTTGGGCGGTACTGCAGCACGCCCATCAGGCCATTGCGCTTGTTGTAGCCGCTGCGGCCCAGGGACTTGATGCCGTCGGTGACGGTGGTGCCGGACGGAACGCCTGGGCGCGACTCGCGCTTCCATGGCTCGTACACGCCGGTTTCATAGGCCAGCTGCGGCTGGTCCTGGTGCGCGAAACCGATCGCCACGCCGATGGTGCGGTCGGCAAACTGGTCGATGTAGCTGAAGTTGAAGCGGTTGCCGCGGTCGTCGGTGTTGGCAATGCCGCCCAGGGAGTTCTTCTCGACGCGCGCGCCCATGGAGACGGTGCGCTTGCCGAAGGCCAGCGGACGCACGGTCTGCAGGTCCAGCGTGCCGGACAGGCCCTGGCCGACCATGCCGGCGTCCGGGGTCTTGTAAATGGTCACGCCGCTGATCAGTTCAGACGGGTACTGGTCGAATTCCACGCTGCGGTTGTCGCCGGTGGAGACTTGCTCGCGGCCGTTCAGCAGGGTGGTGGAGAAGTCCGGCGACAGGCCGCGGACGGAAATGTTCTGGGCACGGCCGGCAACGCGCTGGGCGGCCAGGCCTGGCAGGCGGGCGATGGATTCGGCGATGGAGGAATCCGGCAGCTTGCCGATGTCTTCGGCGGAAATCGCCTCAACGATGGAAGTGGCGTTCTTCTTGACCGAGATCGCGTCTTCAATACCACGCCGGATGCCGGACACGGTCACGGTTTGCATGGTTGCGTCGGCCGCCTGGCCGGTGGTGGTGTTCTGTGCGTAGGCAGAGCCGGCAACGGCCGATACGAAGACAGCGCAGCCAGCTGCCACTGGACTCAGTCGGAATACGGTATTGCCTCGCTTGCTTGCGAAGATGTTCATTAAAGTCCCCTCACTCATTAAACAATTTTCCCGCAACCTGCGCATACCGGTTTATTTCGACTACACGGGAATCCTTAGGAAGCGAACGCTCTATCGGACGCTCTGAGCCGGATTCTGTACTAAAACTAGATTCAATGTCAATGAATGACCATCATCACCGGCATGTATTACTGCGAATATTGACCGGCCTCCTTGGGGAAACTGCGTTGCCGCGTTGTATTTCGGCTACAGCTTCGGGCAAAATTCAATGTAGTAGAACTACAGCTCAATTGGGTGTATTGTCAGGCCCATAAGACATTCCAACCGGAGACAAGATGAGAAAGACCATTTGCGCCGCGCTGCTGGCCGCCGCCCTGCTGCCCCCTGCCCTGCTGCCGTCCGCGTTCGCGGCGGAGGCGCGCATCCAGCATATGGAGCCGCCGTTCTGGTGGGCCGGCATGCAGCATCCCAGGCTGCAGCTGATGGTGCATGCGCCGCAGGTGGCGGGCCTGGAGCCGGCCATCGACTATCCGGGCGTGCGCATCGCCAGCGTGAGCCGGGTGGCCAACCGCAACTACCTCTTCATCGACCTGGAACTGGCGCCGAACGTGGCGCCGGGCCGTTTCGATATCCGCTTCTCTGCGCCGGGCAAGGCCGGCATGGTGTACAGCTACCAGCTGCTGGCGCGCGCGCCCGGCTCGGCGCAGCGCCAGGGCTTCTCCCCGGCGGACGCGATCTACCAGGTCATGCCGGACCGCTTCGCCAACGGCGATCCGTCCAACGACAATGTGGCGGGCATGCCGGACAAGGCCAACCGCGCCGACGGCAGCGGGCGCCATGGCGGCGACCTGGCCGGCATGGCGGCGCACCTGGATTATGTGCGCGACATGGGCTTCACCCAGGTCTGGCCGACGCCCCTGGTGGAGAACAACCAGGACAAGCATTCCTACCACGGCTACGCGGCGACCGACCATTACAAGGTGGATGCGCGCTATGGCAGCAATGAGGATTACCGCAACTTCGTGGCGCAGGCGCGGGCGCGCGGCATCGGCGTGATCCAGGACGTGGTGCTGAGCCACATCGGCAGCCGCCACTGGTGGATGCAGGATATGCCGATGCCGGATTGGCTCAGCTACAACGGCAAGTACACGCCGACCGCGCACCACCGCGTGGCCAATGTCGATCCGTACGGCAGCAAGGAGGATGCGCGCAACTTCACCCAGGGCTGGTTCGGGCCGCATATGCCGGATATGAACCAGGCCAACCGCTTTGTCGCCAACTACCTGATCCAGAACAACATCTGGTGGGTCGAATATGCCGGCCTGTCCGGCCTGCGGGTCGATACCTACGGCTATTCCGAGACCGATTTCCTCACCGAGTGGTCGCGCCGCCTGCGCGCGGAATACCCGAACCTGAACATGGTGGGCGAGGAGTGGAGCACGCGCATCCCGATCGTGGCGCGCTGGCAGGCGCTCAACGCGCCGAGCCTGATGGACTTCCCGCTCAACGACGCGCTGCGCAAGGCGCTGGCCGACACCGATGGCACCTACCGCCTGTACGATGTGTATGAGACGCTGGCGCAGGATTACCTCTACCCTGCCCCGTCCAACCTGGTGCTGTTCGAGGGCAACCACGATCTGGCGCGCAGCTTCAGCGTGGTGAACAGCGATCCGGCCTTGCTGCGCATGGTAGTGGCGTTCACGCTGACTGTGCCGCGCATCCCGCAGTTCTATTACGGCACCGAGATCCTGATGCCGAGCACCGTCAAAGGGCGCGACGACCCGTCCTACCGCCACGATATGCCGGGCGGATGGGCGGGCGACAAGGTGAACGCCTTCACCGGCGCCGGCCTGACCGAGGCGCAGCGCGAGATGCAGGCTTTCGTGCGCAAGCTGGCCAACTGGCGCAAGGGCTCCAGCGCCGTCAAGCATGGCAGGATGATGCAGTTCGGGCCGGAGCAGGATACGTATGTGTACTTCCGCTATGACGGCCAGCAGAAAGTCATGGTGGCGCTGAACAAGAACACGCACGACGTCACGCTCGACGCCGACCGCTTCCGCGAAATGCTGGCCGGCGTGCGCAGCGGCACGGATGTGATCACCGGCCGCAGCATGCCGCTGCAGGGCAAATTCACGCTGCCGGCGCGCAGCGTGCTAGTGATGGAGGTCCAGTGAACATGCCGCCCCGCCTCCCCGCCGCTACCGCCACCGCCCCCGCCGCCCCCGCCGCCGGCGCCCCTGCCGCCGCCAGGGCGACAGCTGCGGCCACCGCAGTTGCCGCCATAGCAGCGGCTTTCGCGCTGGCGTGGCCAGCCGCGCCGGCCTTTGCCAGCAGCAGCGTTGAGCTGCCTTTCGGCAACTACCGTGCGCGCTTCGCCACGCCCGACGCGCAAGCCCCGCTGCGCAGCTACACGCACGCCACCACGATGCCGCTGCGCGACAACGCCCCGCAATCGATCATCTATGCCGAACAAGCCAACCTGCCACGCGTCCGCAGCGGCAACCTGGCCTTCGACGCCCTGTTCGCCCTGGCGGTCACGGAGATGAAGCAGGACTCGGTGCAAGCCATCCGCGACGGCAGTTACAACGGCGGCCAGCCGATCGCCTGCGAGTGCTTTGAGACCGGCGAGAAATGGCACTACGTGTGGACGCGCGACCTGTCCTACGCCGCCCACCTCGGCCTCGCCATGCTCGACCCGCAGCGCACGCGCAACTCGCTGCTGTTCAAGCTTTCCGGCTACCGCAGCGGCAAGCCGGCGCTGGCGGCAGGCAGCAGCGACGGCCTGCAGATCGTGCAGGACACCGGCAGCGGCGGCAGCTGGCCGGTTAGCACCGACCGCGTCAGCTGGGCCTTCGGCGCCGAGCAAACGCTGAAATCGCTGCCCGCCGCCGAACGCAGCCAGTTCGCCGCGACCGCCCTGCAAGCCCTGCGCAACACCATCGAGAACGACCGTATCGCCGCCTTCGACCAGGAAAGCGGCTTATACAACGGCGAACAATCCTTCCTCGACTGGCGCGAGCAATCCTATGCCAGCTGGATCCCGCACGACTTGTCCAGCATGGCCAGCGCCAAGTCACTCTCCACCAACGTCGCGCACTACAAGGCGCTGACCCTGGCCGCCGAACTGGCGCAGGAAGCAGGCGACAGCGGCACCGCGCTGCGCTACACGCGCTGGGCCGCTGCACTGAAGATCGCCATCAACGACCGGCTGTGGCTAAAGGACGCCGGCATGTACAGCAGCCTGTCCGCCGGCCACTTCGACGGCGCCCCGCTGCACAAGTTCGACTGGCTGGGCCAGGCGCTGGCCATCATCACCGGCGTGGCCGACGCCGGCCAGGCGCAGTCCATCCTCGCGCGCTATCCGCACGGCCCGCTCGGCGCCCCCGTCATCTGGCCGCAGCAGCCGGGCGTGCCGGTCTACCACAACCGCGCCCTGTGGCCCTTCGTCACCGCCTACGGCCTGCGCGCCGCCACGCAGCACAGCAATGTGGCAGTGGCCGACGCCGCCTACGCCAGCCTGCTGCAAGGCGCGGCGCTGAACCTGTCCAATATGGAGAACTTGGAATGGCGCAGCGGCGACCCGTCCGCGCCGGCCATCAATTCGCGCCGCCAGCTCTGGTCGGTGGGCGGCTTCCTCGGCATGGTGGTGCAGCAGGTGTTCGGGATCGGGGTCGATGCCGAGCGCCTGCATGTGACCCCGTTCATCACCTCGCGCCTGCGGCGCGAATGGTTTGCCGGCAGCGACGTGGTCGAACTGTCGGGACTCACGCTGCATGGCAAGCGCCTGCACCTCAGGATCAAGCTGCCGCCCGCCGTGGCACTGGAAGGCCACTATGTGCCGACCGGCGGCAAGCTGAATGGCAAGGATGCGCGCAGCCCGGTCGCCTGGAGCGAACTGGCCGACGACAACCTGATCGAGGTGGAAATGGGTCCGCTGGTGCCCGGGCGGCAAGCCATCACTTTCGCCGGCAGCGAAGACGCCTCCACCGCGCCGCCCGAACCGATCGTCCAGCTGTCCCCGGCCGGCGCGGCGCCGGCGCTGCGCATTGCCCCCGCCCCCGGCACGCGCGACGCGGCGCGCTACAGCATCTATCGCGATGGCCGGCTCGCCGCGCACGGCCTCGCCGCGGGCGAATGGAGCGACAGCGCAGCGGCGCCCGGCGCCGCGCATTGCTATGCCGTGGAGGCAGCCTACCCCGCCAGCGGCGCACGCAGCCACCACTCGCAGCCGTTGTGCACCTCCGCCACGCAAGCGGCCGGGATGCAGGCAGCCAGCGACGGCCGCATCACCGTGGCGAAGGAAGGCCGCTACCACCTCCAGCTGCGCTACAACAACCACGCGCACCAGATCAACCTTGGCATCACCAACGCCGTGCAGGCCGTGCGCCTGCGCGACAGGCACGGCGCGCTGGCGGCGCAAGGCATCGTGCAGATGCCGCACAACGCCGCCGCCGACGGCCCCGCGTGGTCGACGCCCCTGACGGCGCAGCTGAAGCCGGGCAACTATCAGCTGGAGCTGCAGCCCTTCTACAATATGAGCGACCTGCAAAGCAATGCCAGCTACGCCGACGCCGGCGGCGCGCGCAACCAGGCCGAGGTGCTGGGCAGCCGCCTGCTGCCGGCCGCCGCAGCGCCCCAGCCGCCGCGCCACGGCACGCTGCAACTGGTGGAAAAATTCAAGTCGCCGCAACTCGGCAACGAACGCACGCTGCGCATCTACCTGCCACCGAGCTACGGCAGCGACACCAAACGGCGCTACCCCGTGCTGTACATGCACGATGGCCAGAACCTGTTCGACGCCGGCACCGCCGCCTACGGCACCGAGTGGAATATCGACGAAGTGGCAGACCGCCTGGTGCGGCAAGGGGATATGCAGGAAGTGATCGTGGTCGGCATCGACAACACCACCGACCGCATTGCCGAATACACGCCGTGCTGCGACCCCAAGCACGGCGGCGGCAAACTGAATGCCTACGCCGATTTCGTGGCGAAGACCGTCAAGCCCTGGGTCGACAGGCAATACCGCACCAAGCCGGGCCGCGCGCACACCGCCATCATGGGTTCATCGCTGGGCGGCATCGCCTCGCTCGGCATCGCCCAGCGCTACCCCAAGGTATTCTCGATGGCGGGCGGCTTTTCCAGCTCGTTCTGGTGGAACAACCGCGACGCGGTCAGGCATCCGCCCAAGCGCCTGCCGCTCAAGCTGTATATCGATGCGGGCACGGTGTATGACGGCATGGAGGATACCGAAGCGTTCCGCCAGGCCCTGGTGAAGAACGGCTACCGCGAAGGCCGCGAGCTGCTGTTCCTGTCCGATGAAGGCGGCCGCCACAACGAGCAGTCATGGGCCAGCCGCGTGCATGTGGCGCTGGCCTGGTTCTTCGGCAAGCCAGCGCAGGGAGGGAAGCCTTAAGCCGGCAGCGTCTGCAGGCTGCGGCCTGGGGACAGGCGCGGGCGCGCTGCGCCCGCCGTCTCATGCACCTTGAACACGGACACCGCCTCCGACAGGCTGGCCGCCTGCTGCTGCAAGGCTTCGGCGGCGGCCGCCGCTTCCTCCACCAGCGCCGCATTCTGCTGCGTAACGCTGTCCATCTGGCTGATGGCATCGCTGATTTGCGAGATGCCCTCGCTCTGCTCCCCGGTCGCCATGGCGATCTCGCCGATGATGGACGTCACGCGGCGCACGCTGCTCACCACTTCCTCCATGGTCACGCCGGCCTCGCCCACCAGGCGGCTGCCCGCTTCCACGCGCTCGACCGAATCGCCGATCAGTTCCTTGATTTCCTTGGCCGCCGCCGCCGAACGGTGCGCCAGGTTGCGCACCTCGCCCGCTACCACCGCAAAGCCGCGCCCCTGCTCGCCGGCGCGCGCCGCTTCCACCGCCGCGTTCAGCGCCAGGATATTGGTCTGGAACGCAATGCCGTCGATCACGCCGATGATGTCCACGATCTTGCGCGAGGACTCGTTGATCGCACCCATGGTCTGCACCACCTCCGACACGGTAGCGCCGCCGCGCACCGCCACGTCCGACGCCTCGTCCGCCAGCTTGCGGGCCTGGGTCGCGTTCTCGTTGTTCTGCTTCACGGTGCTGGTCAGCTCCGTCATCGAGGACGCGGTTTCCTCCAGCGAGCTGGCTTGCTGCTCGGTGCGCGAGGACAGGTCCATGCTGCCGGTCGCCACCTCCTGCGAGGCGCTGGCAATCGTCTCAGTACCCTGGCGCACGCGGCTCACGATGTCGGCCAGGTTGCCGCTCATTTGTTTGAGCGCGGTCAGCAGCTCGCCCACTTCATCGCGGGTTTTCACTTCCACATCGCAGCGCAGGTCGCCCGCCGCCACGGTCTTGGCGATATCGATCGCCTGGTCCAGCGGACGCGTAATCCCCTTCACGATCCACCACAGGATCGCCGCGCCGATTGCCGTCGTAACGGCCAGGACCACCAGCAGCGTCACGGTGGCCGCGCGGCTGGTTGCATCGGCTGCCGCTGTCGCCTCGGCCGCATTCTTCTTCGCCTGGGAGTCGATATACTCAACGATCTCGTCGATCTTCTTGGTCGGCGCACGGTCCATGCCCTGCACCGCCTTGTCCAGTATCTTGTAGCTTTCCGGGTTGGCCGTGTCGAACTGCTTGAGCGCGGCGCCGTATTTCTTGCCCAGCTCCTCCTGCATCTTGATGGCGTCATCCACCAGCGGGGTCTGCATCTTCAGCTTTTCCAGCAGGGCGGACAGCTTTTGCAGTTCGCCGATGGTCGCCTGGCCGCTCTTCACGAACGCCTTGGAGTATTTGTCGAGCTGCTCCTGGTCGTGGCCGCGCACCAGGATGTTCTTCCATTCCTGCACCTGGATCTTGAATTCAACCTGCGCGCTGCGCGCCGTATCGACCGCCTGGGTCAGTTCGACCGAGCGCTGCATGCTAAGCGCATTATTGGTCTTGATCGTGCTGATCGCATTCCAGCCCTGGAAGCCGACCACCAGCAAAGCGAGTAAAAAAAATCCGCCCAGGCACGCCAGGCGGACACCAATTTTAAGGTTCCCGAAGTTCATGATTTGTATCCCATTTTTGATTGGCTATAAGCCGGATTTTCTTTAGGGCAAGATTATGCCCCGCTTCCGGTCTGCTATCCAAATCATGCGCCTGAAAGTAGTAAAAGCCAAGAAACCAATCTTGGCGCAAGCCTACTTGTGTGGCGGGAACTCCACGCGGTACAGGTCGGTATTCGGTTCGATGCGCTCGACCCAGTGCATGCCCAGCTTGCGCAGCAGCTGCGAGGAAGCGGTATTGCTTGGGGAAACAATACCAAGCAGGCAAGGCAGGCCCACCACATCGCGGCCATGGGCCATGGCGGCCGACGCCGCTTCCCACGCGTAACCCTTGCCCCAGTACTCCGGCAGGTAGGCATAGCCGATATCGGTGCCCGGCAAGGTGTCGCGCTTGATCAGCCCGCACAGGCCAATGGACGCGCCATCCTCCTTGCGCTGCACCAGCCACAGCGAGTAGCCGAGGCGCGCCTGCATTTCGATCGGCCCCGCCAGCATGGCCGCGCGCGCGCCGTCCAGGTCGCGCACGCCTTTATCGCCAATGTTTTCCAGGAAGGACGGCTCGTTCACCAGCTTCAGGTAGAACGCGGCATCGTCAAGGGTAAGAGGACGCAAGGTCAGTCGTTGGGTATCGATCATTGTTCAGGCCAATCGTTGGGATCGGCCAGGAACTTGTACATCACATACACGTCGACAAAACCGAGCTGCTGGTGGCGGTAGGCACGCGGCAGCGTGCCGATAACGGAAAAGCCGAGCCGCTTCCACAGCAGCACAGCCGAGACATTGGTGCTCACAACATAGTTGAACTGCATGGCCAGGTAGCCGTCGCGCCGCGCCTGCTCCAGGCAGTGGCGGCCCAGCATCTTGCCGATGCCCACGCCCTGCGCCGCCGGGCTGACCATGAAGGAGGCATTCGCCACATGGGCGCCGCGGTCAAGCTGGTTGGGCAGCAGGCGGTACATGCCCAGCAGGCGGCCCGTGTTCAGCACCGCCACCCAGGTCTTGATGCCGCGCCCGAACCAATAGGCGTGGCAGTCGTCGCGGCTGGTGTCGGCCGCGAAGTAATAGGTATCACCGCTGGCGATCAACTCCTGGAAAATAGTCCACATGGCGTCGAAATCGGCCTCGGTGGCCGGGCGGATGGCGATATCTTTCAAAGCTGCTCCCAATGGCAGGAATGATGCTGAATTTTCATGCATTTTCCTTTGCAAGTCCAGCATGCCGCTCGAGCCGGAACCCGGTCGCGGCCGGACGCCCGGGCAAGTCCAGCCGCGCCCGCGCGCGCGGCGACTCCGCCACCACGCGGCCGCGCCGCAGCACCATGCGGCGCGCCGCGCGCAGGCGGATCGCTTCCACCGGATCGGCCGCATCCAGCAGCACCAGGTCGGCGTGGCAGCCGGGCTGCAGGCCGTAGCCCTCCAGGCCCAGGATGCGCGCCGGCGCGCTGGTCACCGCGTCAAAGCACTGGCGCATGGCATCCTGTCCCGTCATCTGCGCCACGTGCAGGCCCATGTGGGCCACTTCCAGCATGTCGCCCGAGCCCAGGCTATACCACGGGTCCATCACACAATCGTGGCCGAAGGCGACGTCGATGCCGTGCGCCAGCATTTCCGGCACGCGCGTCATGCCGCGCCGCTTGGGGTAGCTGTCGTGGCGGCCCTGCAGCGTGATATTGATCAGCGGGTTGGCGATGGCCGCCACGCCCGCTTCCTTGATCAGCGGCAGCAGCTTGCTCACGTAATAGTTGTCCATCGAATGCATGGACGTCAGGTGCGAACCGGCCACCCTGCCCTGCAGGCCCAGGCGCTGCGTGTGGTAAGCCAGGGTTTCGATATGGCGCGAGAGCGGGTCGTCGGACTCGTCGCAATGCATATCGACGCGCAGGCCCTGTTCGGCCGCGAACTCGCACAGGATGCGCACCGACTCCGCGCCATCGGCCATGGTGCGCTCGAAATGCGGGATGCCGCCCACCACATCCACGCCCAGCGCGATGGCGCGCCGCAGGTTGGCCAGCGCGCTCGGGCTGCGCAGCACACCATCCTGCGGGAAAGCGACCA
Source organism: Pseudoduganella sp. (assembly GCF_041914865.1). Taxonomy (NCBI): domain Bacteria; kingdom Pseudomonadati; phylum Pseudomonadota; class Betaproteobacteria; order Burkholderiales; family Oxalobacteraceae; genus Pseudoduganella; species Pseudoduganella sp. Next base: position 60,420 of record NZ_JAYSCO010000027.1, read on the forward strand.
GCTGCAGGTCGAGGTAAGGGGCGACGCGCCGCTTCACCTCCAGCAGCGCCTCCACCGCCAGCAGGCGGTCGTCGCACACATCCACATGGCTGCGGATCGCCAGCAGGCCGCGCGCCACGGCCCAATCGCAATACTGCAGCGCGCGTTCCACCAGGGCCTCCTGCGCCAGCTGCGGCTTCAGCTCGCCCCACAGCGCAATGCCCTCGAGCAGCGTACCGGACTGGTTCACGCGCGGCAGGCCATAGCTCAAGGTCGCGTCCATATGGAAGTGGGCATCGACGAACGGAGGCGCGACCAGGTCGCCCTCGGCATCGATTTCCTGCGCCGCCTTGACTTGCAGGGCGGGAGCGACGGCGGCGATGCGGCCGTCCGCGATCGCGATATCGATGTTCTGGCGCCCATCGGGCAGGCTGGCATTGCGGATCACAAGGTCCATCGCGGGCTCCATCGGTAGGGATGGCCGATTGTAGGCAGAGGGCGCCGGGCGTGCAATGTTGCGGTGCATAACTTCTGCTTCAAAAGTAGGCAAAAATGTCTTTCCAATACAATAATTCACCGCTAGAATGGGATTATTGCAGCGCACCATTTCCCATCCGTTCCAGGAGAAAATATGTTTTCGATTCCCGAGCAATTTTCCGCAGCCACCAAGTCGCAGCTGGAAGCGCAGCTGAAAATCCTCAACAACTTCGCCTCCACCGCCTTCGAAGGCGCGCAGAAGGTAATCGCCCTCAACCTGAGCACCACCAAGGCCAGCGTCGCCAAAGGGTCCGCCACCGCACGCGAGCTGCTGGGCGCCAAAGACGCGCAGGAATTCTTCGCCAAGAGCACCGCCAGCGTGCCGAATTTCGACGGCGTATTCGCCTACGGCCGCGAGCTGTTCAGCATTGCCAGCAAGACCCAGGCCGAGCTGTTCCAGACCGCGCAGGAGCAGATCAAGGAAGCCAGCAAGCAGGCCGTCAAGGTCCCGAAACTGGCCGCGCCCGTCGCCGCCCCCGCCGCTGCCCCGGTAGCCGCACCGGTAGCCGAGCCGGCACCGAAGGCCCCCAAAGCCGAAGCCAAGCCGGCCGCCCCGAAAGCCGAAGCCAAAGCCGAAGTGGAAGAAGCCAAGCCCGAAGTCAAGGCGGAAGCCAAGCCCGCCAAAGCCAGCTTCCCCGACGCAGGCAAAGCCGAAATCCACGCCGCCGCACCAAAGTCCAAAAAGTAATCCTTCCAAATCGAAATTCGGGGTCAGGGGGGGGGAAAAGGCCATTTTGGGGGGGAAAAAATGGGATTGTTGTACAGACCCCCCCAATAGGTTTGTGGGGGGGGGGGGAAAAAAATTTAAAAACACAGCGGCGGGACACCCCCGCGGCCC
>NZ_JAYSCO010000027.1:61783-67304 GCF_041914865.1 Pseudoduganella sp.
ACAATCGTACATTTTGCTGCGCAAAATGTCCGATTGTCAGACCTGACCCCGAATTTCGTTGCAGGCTCGGCGGAAAAATCTGCGCTGATGTATCCTTGCAGGCTCTTGGCAGCATTTTTCTTCTAAGCATATGAGTTTATCGCGCCTGATCGGTGGCTTCGTCCGCAGCCACTGGCGTCCTTATGCAGCGGCCGGCGCGATGCTGACCGGCGTTGCGATCATCGGTATCCTGATTCCGCGCCAGATCGGCTTGATGGTCGATGGCCTGGCGGCGGGCAAGCTTGGGCGCGAGGCGCTGTGGCAGGCGATCGGCTTGCTGCTCTTGCTGGGCCTGGCCAACTATGGCTTGCGCGTGGCCTGGCGCATGAAACTGTTTTCGGCGGCTTACCAGCTGGGCGTGGAGCTGCGCACGCGTTTCTATCGCCGCCTTTCCCTGCAAGGCCCGCAGTTCTTCCAGAAGCAGCGCACCGGCGACCTGATGGCGCTCGCCACCAACGATATCGATGCGATCGAGATGGCGGCCGGCGAGGCGATGCTGGCGGGCTTCGACGGTACCCTGACCTTGCTGCTGGTGCTGGGCATGATGCTGGTCGGCGTCGACTGGCGCCTGGCCATGTTTGCGCTGATTCCCTTCCCTCTCATGGCGTGGGCTTTCTGGCGCATCTCGTCGCATATCCATACGGCGTCGGCCGATTCGCTGGCGCGTTTCAGCGCCTTGAACGACCATGTGCAGGAGACCTTGTCCGGCGTGCGCACCTTGCGCGCGCTGGGTCTGGAACAGCGCAGCAGCAAACGCTTCGAGGAGCTGGCCGGGGCGGCGGCGGATGCCAGCCTGACGGCGCAGCGCTGGGAGGCGGCTTATGAACCGGCGGTCGGCCTGACCTTGACGGCGGCCACCGGCCTGTCGCTCGGCCTGGGCGGCTACCTGGTGTGGCGCAATGAACTGACCATCGGCGAGTTGACCAGTTTCAGCATGTACCTGGGCCAGTTGATCTGGCCGATGTTCGCGGCGGGCTGGGTGCTGTCGCTGATCGAGCGCGGCCGCGCGGCCTATGCGCGCCTGCAGCCGATGCTCGATGCGCCGCTCACCATCGAGGACCATGGCACGCTGCCCCAGGTGGCGCCGGGCACGCTGGAACTGCACGGCGTGGGCTTCACCTATCCGGGCCAGCAGGCGCCGGCGCTGTCCGACATTTCGCTGGCGCTCAAGCCCGGCCAGACTTTGGGCCTGGTGGGTCCGACCGGCGCCGGCAAGTCGACCCTGCTGCGCGTGCTGCTGCGCCAGGTGACGCCGACCGGCGGGCGCGTGACGTGGAATGGCGCGCCGCTCGATTCCTATACGCTGCAGGCGCTGCGCGCGGCGATCAGCTGGGTGCCGCAGGAGTCCTTCCTGTTCTCGGCGTCGATCGCGGACAATATCGCCCTGGCGCGGCCGGACGCCACGCGCGCGGAAGTGGAGCGCGCCGCCAGCCTGGCCGCCATCCACGACGATATCCTGCTGTTCCCGCACCAGTACGAGACGGAGGTGGGCGAGAAAGGCATCACCCTGTCCGGCGGCCAGCGCCAGCGCGTGGCGATTGCGCGCGCCCTGCTGTCGGATAACGATTTGCTGCTGCTGGACGATGCGCTGTCGGCGGTGGACACCGGCACCGAGACCGCCATCCTGGAACACCTGGAGGAGCTGCGCCGCGCCCACACCACGCGCAGCGCCATTATCGCCAGCCATCGCCTGAGCGCGGTGGTCGACGCGGACCAGATCGTGGTGCTGCAGCATGGCCGCATCACCGAATCGGGCACGCATGAAGAACTGCTCGCGCTGAACGGCTGGTACGCCAGCCAGTGGCGCTACCAACAACTGGAGGCCAGCCTTGACGCAGCCTGACAAACCAAGCGGCCGTGAACAGACGCGCCAGGCCATCGGCCTGCTGCGCGAGGCGTCCGGCCCCGACCTGCACCACCTGGGCTGGGCCGTGCTGTTCCTGACCGTGGCGGCCGGCCTGGAAGTGCTCGGCCCCCTGCTGGGCAAGCGCCTGATCGACAACCACCTGCTGCCCAGGCACCTGGACTGGCCGGTCATGGCCCTGCTGCTGGCCGGCGTGCTGGTGACCGGCTGGATTTCGACCTGGGTCCGTTACCGCCAGCTGGTGCGCCTGTCCGGCGTGGCCATGCGCTCGGTGCAGCGCCTGCGCGAACGGGTCTACACCCATGTGCTGAAGCTGCCGATGGCCTTCTTCGACCGCGCCATCACCGGCCAGCTGGTGTCGCGCGTGACCAATGACACGGAGGCGGTCAAGGGCCTGTACATCCAGGTGCTGTTCGTTATCCTGGACAGCACCATCGTGCTGGTGGGCACCGTGGCCGCCATGGGCTGGCTGGACTGGCGCCTGATGATCATCGTGGTGGCGCTGCTGCCCTTCGTGCTGGTGATCGTCTGGCTGTACCAGCGCCTGAGCGCGCCGGCCGTGACGCGCGCGCGCCAGCTGCGCAGCGACATCAATGCGCAGATCGCGGAATCGATCGGCGGCATGACGGTGCTGCAGGCGAACAATGCCGAGCTGCGCTTCGGCCAGCGCTTTGGCGCCACCAATGCCGAGCACTACACCCAGCGCCTGGCCGAGATCCGCGCCAATGCCTGGCTGCTGCGCCCGGCGCTCGACATGCTCAACATCCTGCTGCTGGCGTCGGTCATCTTCGTCTTCGGCCAGCGCGACATGAGCGCCGCCGAAGTGGGCGTGCTGTACGCCTTCATCAACTACATCGCGCGCGTGATCGAGCCGCTGATCCAGATCACCATGCAGTTCAGCCAGCTGCAGCAGTCGGTGGTGGCAACGGCGCGCGTGGCCACCCTGCTGGGCGAGGAGATCGCGCCCGAGCACCAGGCGGCCGGCCCCGCGCATGCGCGGCACGCCGCCAACGACGACGGCGCGCCGGCGGCCGACATCCGCCACCTGGACTTCGAGTACCTGCCGGGCCAGCGCGTGCTGCACGACCTGTCGCTGCAGATCCCGCAGGGCGCCTTCTTCGGCATCGTGGGCCACACCGGCAGCGGCAAATCGACGCTGCTGTCGCTGCTGCTGCGCTACTACCCGGCGCCGCACGGCAGCATCCGCATGAACGGCATGCTGCTGGACGAGATCGACAACGAGCAGTTCCGCGCCGACGTCGGCCTGGTGCCGCAAGACCCGTTCCTGCTGGCCGCTTCCGCGCGCGAGAATATCGACATGGGGCGCGGCCTGTCGCAGCAGGAGATCGAGGCCGCCGCGCGCGCCGCGCATTGCCACGACTTCATCATGGCGATGGAGGACGGCTACGACACGGTGATGGGCGAAGGCGGCTCGCGCCTGTCCTCCGGCCAGAAGCAGCTGATCGCCATCGCGCGCGCCCTGGCCGGCAAGCCGCGCATCCTGCTGCTGGACGAGGCGACCTCGCGCATCGATTCGCACACCGAGCAGATCGTGCAGGTGGCGCTGAACGAGCTGCGCGGCCAGGTCACCATCATCGCCATTGCGCACCGCCTGTCCACCATCCGCGCGGCCGACCGCATCGTGGTGCTGAACCACGGCCGCATCGTGGAGCAGGGTCCGCACGAGGATTTGATGCAAATTGAGAATGGTTTATACCAGCGGCTCTACCTTTTACAACAGCTGGCCGCTTAACTTGTTGTGGCTTCGCGAAATGTATTACTAGTCGATCAGTAGTCGGCGTATGCTGTCCCCGAGATGCTCTTACCAAAAGAACGCAACGGGGACGGTGCCATGCTTAAAAATCTTTCCATCAAGCGCATTTTCATTGCTTTTTTCGCCATCACGGTGGTACTGGCGACACTGACGATGCTGTCCCTGTTCCGCGTCGCCAGCAAGGAGGCCGAGGCCCGGCGCGCGGCCGATTCGCGCTACCAATCCTACCTGCTGGCCGACGAGCTGCGGCAAAGCTCGGACGACCTGACCCGCCTGGCGCGCGTGTACGTGGTGTCGGGCGAGCCGGCCTACGAGCAGCAGTACATGGACATCCTGGCCATCCGCAACGGCCAGAAGCCGCGCCCGAAGAACTATGAACGCATCTACTGGGATTTCGTGGCGGCCGGCGCCCCGGTACCGCCCTCCTCCGGCGAAACGGTGGCGCTGTCGGAGCTGATGAAGCGCGCCGGTTTCACCGAGCAGGAGTTCGCCAAACTGAAGGAAGCCGAGGCCAATTCCAATGAGCTGGTGCGCACCGAGGTGATCGCGATGAACGCGGTCAAGGGCAAGTTCGACGACGGCAAGGGCGGCTTCACGCGCGAGGCGGAACCGGACCTGGAAATGGCGCGCCGCATCATGCACGACAAGGCCTACCACCAGAACAAGGCGCGGATCATGAAGCCGGTGAACGAGTTCCTGGCGCTGCTGGATGAACGGACCGGCGCCGAAGTAGCCAATGCCACCGCGGCTTTCGACAAGGCGCAGTTCCTGGCGAAGGTGCTGCAAACGCTGTCGGTCATCGCGGCGGTGGGCTGCCTGCTGTTCGCCTACCGCTACATCCGCTCCGGCCTGCAGCAGGCCATCGATACGGCGGAGTGCATTGCCGGCGGCGATTTGAGCCAGGACATCGACACCAGCCGCCATGACGAAATCGGCCAGCTGCTGCATGCCATGGAGCATATCAACAAGGGCCTGGCCGACATGATCGGCAATATCCGCAGCAGCACCGACCAGATGACGGTGGCCACCAGCGAAATCGCCACCGGCAACGCCGACCTGTCGGCGCGCACCGAGTCGCAGGCCTCCTCGCTGGAGGAAACCGCGAGCGCCATGGAAACCCTGACCGATACGGTGCAGCAGAACGCCACCAACGCGCAGCAGGCCAACCAGCTGGCGGCGGAGGCGGCCGATGTGGCCGGTCAGGGCGGCGACGTGGTGGCGCAGGTGGTCAACACCATGGGGGCGATCAAGGAAAGCTCGGCGCGCATCAGCGACATCATCGGCGTGATCGATGGCATCGCCTTCCAGACCAATATCCTGGCCTTGAACGCAGCGGTGGAAGCGGCGCGCGCCGGCGAACAGGGGCGCGGCTTCGCCGTGGTGGCGTCGGAGGTGCGCAACCTGGCCCAGCGCAGCGCGGCGGCGGCCAAGGAAATCAAGGAGCTGATCGGCGCCTCGGTGGCGCGGGTGGACGAAGGCGGGCGCCTGGTCGATACCGCCGGCGGCACCATGCAGCGCATCGTGGAGTCGGTGCACAAGGTGGCCGGCATCATGGGCGAAATCACCAGCGCCAGCCAGGAGCAGAGCAGCGGCATCGGTGAAGTCAACACGGCGATCGGCCAGATGGACGCCATCACCCAGCAGAACGCCGCGCTGGTCGAGCAGGCTGCCGCCGCGGCGGAAAGCCTGCAGGAGCAGGCGCAGTCGCTGGCGCAGGCGGTCAGCATCTTCCGCCTGAAGCAGGGCGCCATGGCCGCCCGGCTGCCGGCCCGCCCGGCCGCCGCGCGCGCGGTGGCCGTGGCGCCGAAAGCCAGCGCGGCCGCTGGCCCAGCGGCGGCAGCACC
>NZ_JAYSCO010000028.1:0-65581 GCF_041914865.1 Pseudoduganella sp.
AACGGACAAAAGGCGCACAAATGTGCGCCTTTTGTCCGTTTGTCAGACCTGACCCCGAATTACAATAAAACAAAGGAGGAGCACATGAGCTTATATATCGGCCTGATGTCGGGCACCAGCCTGGATGGCGTGGATGGCGTGCTGGTGGACTTCTGGGCCGGCGCGGCACGCACCATGTCGGCCGCCTATGTCGAATTCCCGCAGGCGCTGCGAGATGAGCTGATGGCGCTGCAGGCGGCCGGCCCGAATGAAATCGAACGCGAAGCACTGGCCGCCAACCAGCTGGCCGCGCTGTACGCCGACTGCGTAGCCCAGCTGCTGGCCAAGGCCGAGATGAAGGCGGCCGACGTGCGCGCGGTGGGCGTGCATGGACAGACCATCCGCCATCGGCCCGAACTCGGCTTCACGCGCCAGACCAACAACCCCGCCCTGCTGGCCGAACTGTGCGGCATCGATGTGATTGCCGACTTCCGCGCGCGCGACGTCGCCGCCGGCGGCCAGGGCGCGCCGCTGGTGCCGGCCGCGCACCGCGCCCTGTTCGGCAAGGAAGGCAAGACCCGTGTGCTGGCCAATATCGGCGGCATTGCCAATATCTCGCTGCTGCACAAGGATGGCAGCGTGGGCGGCTACGACACCGGCCCCGGCAACGTCCTGATGAATGCCTGGATCGCCCGCCACCAGGGGCGCGAATACGATGCGGGTGGCGCCTGGGCCGCCACCGGCCAGGAAGTGCCCGGCCTGCTGGCCGCGCTGCTGGCCGAGCCCTACTTCGCCCAGCCGGCGCCGAAGAGCACGGGCCGCGACCTGTTCCACGCCGCCTGGCTGGACGCCCGGCTGGCGCCCTTCGCCCAGGCGCGCCCGGAAGACGTGATGTTCACGCTGACGCGCCTGACCGCCGTCACCCTGGCGCGCGAAATCGCACCGCACGGCACGGATGCCGTCTACGTGTGCGGCGGCGGCGCCTACAACGTCACCCTGATGCGCGAGCTGCAGGCCGAGCTGGGCACCAGCATCCAGGTGCAGTCGACCGACGCCCTGGGCGTTCCGCCCAACCGCGTCGAAGCGCTGGCATTCGCCTGGCTCGCTTTCCGCTTCGGCGAGCGCCAGCCCGGCAACCTGCCCAGCGTCACCGGCGCGCGCGGCGAGCGCATCCTCGGCGCCCTGTATCCGCGTTGATTCGCCCCGTTAACGCAAGAGCCCGTGTCCACTCCGGGGCCTGACCCCAAAGTGGACACGGGCTCGGCCGTATCGGGGAAAACTTATACGGAGAAGGAAGAGCCGCAGCCGCAGGTGGAGGTGGCGGATGGGTTCTTGATCACAAATTGCGCGCCTTCCAGGTCGTCTTTGTAGTCGATCTCGGCGCCCACCAGGTACTGGTAGCTCATCGAGTCGATCAACAGCTGGACGCCGTTCTTCACCATGGTGGTGTCGTCTTCGTTGACGATTTCGTCAAAGGTGAAGCCGTATTGGAAGCCGGAGCAGCCGCCACCCTGCACGAATACGCGCAGCTTCAGGTCCGGATTGCCTTCTTCTTCGATCAGTTGCGCTACTTTCTCGGCCGCGGCGTCGGTGAAAACGATCGGTGCCGGAATCACGTCTTCGGCTACTGCAGTCATGTATTACTCCTACTTAAATTCAGTTGTCCCATTATAGTCCATGCCGGACCTGGCCGCTTTCTCAGCGCACGTCCGTTGCTTCGCTAGCAACGGTTTTACCGTTTTCCGACATGCTGACCGCCACCGACACGGCCTTGGCGCCCTCGGGGAGCTCCAGCGTGCCATCGACGCGCTGGTAATTCTCGATCGTCATGGCGTAGCGCTCGGCACCTTCCTTCGGGTACTCGAGCACGCTCTTCTTGCCGCCCTGCTCGATCGTCACCGCCAGCTTGAGCCGGCCGGACCAGGCCGCCGGCCCCTTCTTCCTGGCCCCATATTGGAGCAGTACCGTGTAATGCAATAGCCGGGGCGAGGCCATGCGGGCTTGCATGCCGCGGATGGACAGGCCGCTGCCGGGCCTGGCCGGTGGCAGCACCGCTTCCAGCAGGGCCAGGTCGGCGTTGAGCTTGGCCAGCTCGGCATCAGTGGATGCGGGCGGTGCGGCGCTGCTTGCGGCGGCAGGAGCAGCCTTCAGCTTGTCCGCCAGGGCGTCACGCTCGGCCGTCACGCGCGCCAGCTCGACTTCGGCGGCGGCCAGCTGCCTGGCAAGCGACGGGCCGGCTTCGCCTTTGGAGGCGCCGATCACGCGCTGGCCCAGGTCCACGCCCCACACCACCAGCACGCCGGCGGCCACCAGCACCGCCGCTAGGCCCAGCACGCGCGCCAGCAGCGGCGGGCGTGCCTGTTCCATGCCGGTCTCCAATTACGGCATCAGGGCGATGGTTTGCAGGCCCAGGCCTTCATCCAGGCCGAACATCAGGTTCATGCACTGCACGGCTTGGCCGGAGGCGCCTTTCACCAGGTTGTCCTGCACCACCAGCACGATCAGGGTGTCGCCGTTGCCCGGACGGTGCAGCGCCAGGCGCAGCATGTTGGCGCCGCGCGTGCTGCGGGTTTCCGGGTGCGAGCCCCATGGCATCACGTCGACGAACGGCTGGTCGGCGTAAGTGTCTTCGAACAGCTTTTGCAGCTCTTCGTTCGTCACGTCCTTGGTCAGGCGCGCGTACAGGGTCGAGTGCATGCCGCGGATCATCGGGGTCAGGTGCGGGGTGAAGATCAGGTTGACCTTGTCGCTGGTGTAGCGCTGCAGCTGGGCCGCGGTTTCCGGCGTGTGGCGGTGGCCGCTCACGCCATAGGCTTTGAAGTTGTCGGATGCTTCCGAGAACAGGGTGCCGATTTCGGCCTTGCGGCCGGCGCCGGAGACGCCGGACTTGCAGTCGGCGATCAGGTGGCCGGCGTCGATCAGGCCGGCCTTCAGCAGCGGCACGAAGCCGAGCTGCATGGTGGTCGGGTAGCAGCCGGGGTTGGCGATCAGCTTGGCTTTCTTGATGTCTTCGCGGTTCAGCTCAGGCAGGCCGTACACGGCCTGCTCCAGCAGCGCGGGCGCGGTGTGGTCGATCTTGTAAGTTTTCTCGAACACGGCGCGGTCCTTGATGCGGAAATCGGCCGCCAGGTCGATCACTTTCACGCCCTTGGCCAGCAGCTCCGGCGCTTGCGCCATGGCAACGCCGTGCGGGGTGGCGAAAAACACCACGTCGCACTGGGTCAGGTCGACCTTGTCGGGCGAGCTGAAGGCGATATCCACGCGGCCGCGCAGGGAAGGATACATCTCAGCCACCGGCAGGCCGTCCTCCTTGCGCGAGGTGATCGCGGTCAGCTGGACTTCCGGGTGGGCGGCTAACAGTCGCAGCAGTTCCACACCCGTGTAACCAGTGCCGCCGACGATGCCTACTTTGATCATGTTCTCTTCCTTGCAAGGTGTGTTAAATAGGCGGCCATTTTATCAAAACCGGCCCCGGGCTTCAGCGGCGTACGAACTTGCCGGGCGTCATGATGAAAAAGGCCGGCACAGATGCCGGCCCTTTCAGGCTAACGTCGCGCCAGCGGCAATCAGTTGTCGCAGGTAATCACATCACCTGGGCCATCCGGCAGCGAGGTCGAGTAGCGGCGTGGGTCGCAGTATGGCAGTTTGATTGCGGCGCCAGTGACGGCCTCCAGTTCCTCGGCCGTCACGACCTGGCCGACGACGTTCGACAGGATGCGCTGGAACATATTGTTCTTGATTTCCATCTACTATCTCCAATCATGCTTGGCCCACGGTTGAAACAAGCTCGGGCGGGTCAGCTTGACCCGGGCTTGCTGCGCCTGTCGCGCCAAGGCGCAGCAGGTCGCGGTAAATGGCGCCGTTGCCAAAGGCCGCAGGCTGGGCCAACGCCAGCGTCTCCGGATCGATGATGACCAGCGAGGGCACGCCTTCCAGGTCGAAATGCTGGCGCAGCACGTTGTCGGGATCGCGCAAGCCAGGCAGGCCATCGGGCGCCGGCCCGCTCAGTACGATATGCAGGGGAAAGTCCAAGCGCCCCAGCACGGGCGCCAGCTCTTTCTTCACCACTTCGCACTGCTCGCACCCGGCCATGGTGAACAGCAGCGCCAGCGGACGCCCCGGCTGCAGCAGGTGGCGCAACTGGACGCTGGAACCGTCGGGCCGCAGGCCCAGCTGGTCCTGCAGGCGCAGCTGGGCGGCGCCGCGCTGCAGGTTCTGCTCCGGCGTCCGCGCAGCCTTGACTTTCGGCACGGCGCTGGCATGCGCGTAGGCGTAGGCGGCCAGCACGGCCAGGCCGCCGGCCGCCAGGGCGGCCAGATAGGCCGGCGCGGCCCGGGTCGCGCTGTGCCCATCCCATTGCGCCGCCAGCAGCAGGACGCCGCCGAGCGCGAGCGCGCCGCGCACATGGTTGCGCCAGCGGTGCAAGGCGGGCGTCAGCACACCGAAACAATTGCAGATGGTGTTGCCGCGCAGGCGCTCGCGCAGCCAGCCGCCCGCGCCAACGGCAAGCGCGCCGGCGCCGGCGGCCAGGGCGGCCGGCTGCCACCAGGCCAGTGCCGCCAGCGCCAGCAAGCCCAGGTCGAGCGCGGCCTTGCTACACATGGCGCCGCCGATGCGCTGGCAGCCTACCACCTTGCCCATGGCGCTCACGCAGAACACCCCGGCCAGCACCGCCTGCCCTGCACCCGCCGCCACTTCAACTGCCATCATGTGTCTGCTCCCTTCAAGCGCGCAGGGCGCCGTTTTGTTCCTGCAGGAAGTCGCGCACGATCGCGCCCTGCGCCAGTTCCACCACGCGGTCGGCCGAGGCGATGGTTTCCTGGCGGTGCGCGACGATCACGCGCGTGATCGCCATGTGGTGGATCGCTTCATTGACGCGCCGCTCGTTGCTGGTGTCCAGGTGGCTGGTGGCCTCGTCGAGGAACAGGATGCGCGGGCGCTTGTAGAGGGCACGCGCCAGCACCAGGCGCTGCTTCTGCCCGCCCGACAGGCTCGACCCCATATCGCCGACCAGGGTCTGGAAGCCCATCGGCATGGCGCGGATGTCGGCGCCGATGGCGGCCGAATCGGCGCACTGCTCAAGCCAGGCCATGTCCACCTGCTGGTCGAAGAAGCACATGTTGTCGGCGATGGTGCCGGCGAACAGGTGGTCATCCTGCATCACCGCGCCCAGCATGGCGCGGTAGCGGCGCGCGCCCAGCTGGGCCAGCGGGATGCCGCCCACCAGGATCTCGCCCTCGGTCGGCTCCAGTATCCCGATCAGCATTTTAAGCAGCGTGGTCTTGCCGCAGCCGGACGGGCCGACGATGGCGATCGACTGGCCGGTATGGATCACCAGGTCGAGCCCGCGGATCACCCACGGATCGGCGTCGGAATAGCGGAAGGAGACGCCGCGCAATTCGATATCGAAGCCCTCGGGCAGGCTTTCCACCGGCGTGTGGTCGTCGCCGCTTTCGCGCTCGGTGAGCACGATGTCGGCCAGGCGCTCGCCTTGCAGGGACAGCATGCGCAAGTCCTGCAGCTTGTCCACCAGCGCGTAGGCGCGCCCGGTGAAGATGCTTTTGTAGGCCAGGAACGCGTACAGCATGCCGAGCGAGAAGCTGTCGCCCATCACCAGGCGCGCGCCGAGCCAGATCACGGCCACGTTTTCCACGCCGGTCAGCAAGGCGTTGCCGGTCTTGAAGTAGAGCGCCAGCTTGTCGCAGCGGATGGTGCGGTTGGCCGCCGCCACCTGGGCGTTGAACCAGCGCGAGTGGCGCGCGCGCTCGTGGTTGAACAGTTTGATCGACTGGATGCCGCGCAGCGACTCCAGGAACATGCTTTGCTCGCGCGCCTTGAAATTCAGCTGTTCCTCGCTGGCCCGGCGCAGCGCCAGGTACAGCGCCGCGCGCAAGGCCACGTACACGGCCAGCGCCAGCGCCACCACGCCTGTCAGCAGCGGGCTATAGGCCAGCAGGATGGCCAGCGCAGCCAGCGCCATGATGCCGTCCAGGACGGTCTCGATGAAGCTGCGCGAGAGCGTCTGCTGGATCATGTTGACCGAACCGAAGCGCGAGATGATGTCGCCCATCGAGCGCTTCTCGAAGAACCACAGCGGCAGGTGCAGCAGGTGGGTGAAGACGCCGGAAATCCACTGCAGGCCGACGTGGGTGCTGATGTACATGACGACCCAGGAGCGGAACGCGCCCACCGCCACCTGCACCAGCATCAGCATGCCGAAGCCCAGCGCGAACACGGTCAGCATGTCGTAATCGGCCGAGGCGATCGGCCCGTCCACCACCAGCTGCATGAACAGCGGCGCCAGCAGCGCGAACGTCTCCAGCGCCAGCGCCAGGGCAAAGGTCTGCACCAGGGCGCCGCGCAGGCCGCGCACCTGGCGCACCAGCTGGCCGACCCGCACGCGCGGCGGCGCGCTGCGCTCTTCGAAGCCTTCGGCCGGCGCCAGCTCCAGCGCCACGCCGCTGAAGGCGGCATCGACCTGCTCGGCGCCGACGCTGATATCGCCGACCGCCGGGTCGTGGATGCGGATCGAGCGCAGCTTGCCGCGCGCGTCGAGCCGCACTTTTTTCAGGACCACGAAGTGGTTCATATTCCAGTGCAGCACGCACGGCATGGCCAGGTGCTGCAGCTCTTCCAGTTCGATGCGCACCGGGCGCGCGCCGAGCTTGAGCACGCCGGCGATATCGACCAGCGTCTTGAGCGTGGCACCGCGCATGCTGAGCGAAAAACGCTGGCGCATGCCGAGCAGATCGATCTCATGGCCGTGGTAGCTGGCCACCATGGCCAGGCAGGCCAGGCCGCATTCCGCCGCCTCCCCTTGCATGATCAGGGGCAGCCGCTGGCGGCGGCCGAACTCCAGGCCCAGGTTCATAGCGTCTCCTTCAAGCGGTAGAGCGGCGCGAAGAGCCAGCCGGCCAGGGTGCGGCGCTCCTGCGGGAAGCGCACGTCGACCGCCATCCCGGCGCGCAGCTTGTGCCAGGCGCCGGCGGCGCGGATCGACTGCGCCGGCAGCCCGACCCGCACCCGGTAGCGCGCCTCCCCGGCCAGGCCCTGGCTGGCGGCCTGCTCCTGCGGGCTGAGCGTGGCGTTCGGCACTTCCAGCACGCGCCCTTCGAATTTCCCATACCCTTCATTGGGATAGGCGGCCAGGCGGATCGCCACCGGGTCGCCTTCGCGGATCAGGCCGATGGCTGAGCTGGGCACAAAGATGTGCGCTTCCAGCTGCGAACCGGCCGGCACGATGGTGAGCAGGGTCTGGCCGTCGATGCGCTGGCCCGGCTCGGCCAGCACGGCGGTGACCAGGCCGGCCTGCGGCGCCGTCACCAGCACCCGCCCGCGCGTCTGCTGCGCCACCCGGTCCTGCTCAATGTCGAGGATCTGGCGCTGGTAGCCCGAGCGCGCCAGCGCCAGCTTGCCGGCGGCGGTATCGACCGCAGCCTGCGCGTCGGCCATCTCGCGCACCAGGCCAAGGCGGCTGCGCTGCATATCATGCAGGCGGCTTTGCTGCTCCAGCAGCTCGTCGCGCTTCAGCTGCAAGGCCAGCGGCGACAGGAAGCCCTGCGCCTGCGCCTGCTGGTGCCGTTCGTACTGCACCTGCTTGGAGGCCAGGCGCTCGGCCTGCACCGCAATCGATTGGTCCAGCTGCGCCAGTTCGCCCTGCAGCGAGGCGACGCGGGCGCGCGCTTGCGCATTCTCGCGCGCCGCCACCTGCGCCGCCTGCTCGGCGTCGGCCTGCACCAGGGACTGGCGCGACTGCAGGTGGCCCAGGGTGTCGGCCGCGGCGCCGCGGCTGCGCGTGCCGTCCGGCGCGTACATCACTTCCGACGACACCACATACAGCACCTCGCCCGCCTGCACCTGCTGCCCTTCGCGCACGCGCCGCTCCAGGATCACGCCCGGCTGCGGCGACTGCACCTTCAGCAGGCCGGCGTCCGGCGCCAGCACGCCGGAAGCGGGCACGCGCCGGGTGTACTCGGCGTGGAAAATGAAGGCCAGCAGGCAGACGGCGAAGGCCACCATGGTCCACGCGATCAGGCGCATCGACAGCGGCTGCAGCAGCACCGGCTGGCCCAGCCACTCGTCGGGACGGGCCGCGCGCAGGGCGGCGGCCCGGAACAGGGGGCGCCGGCTCATGCCGCCAGCACCGCCGTGCGCGCCTGCTGGGCGTTGCGGCAAGCGTCGCTGGCGAACCATGCCGCCATCGAGATGGCGGGCGGCTGCCCGGCTTGCGGCCGCATGTCGCCGAAGGCGAGGTAGCGGCAGAACGCGTCCAGCATGGGAATGGCCGGATCGGCAATCTCGTTGAACAGGAACTGGCCCCAGCGGTTGATCTCGAGGAAGACCACGCCGCCGGCCGGCGTCACGATCAGGTCGATGCAGCCGAAGGCCACGCCCAGGCGCGCGCAGTAGCGCACGCATTGCTGCTCCAGCCCGGGGGGCAGCGTGGTGGCGTGCAGGTTGCTCATGCCGCGGCCGCCATCCATGCGCCAGTCGAGCGCGGGACCGTCGCGCTGGCTGTCGATCAGGGCGGCAATGGCCGCGCTGCCCATGACTGTCACGCGCAGCTCATGCTGCTTGTCGATACGCTGCTGGTAGATGCCGGGGCAGGCCCGCAGCGCGTAGTCGGACTGCAGGTGGGCGCGCGCGACGGCCGACGTCCGGGCGGCGGTGCGCGAACCGTCCGCGTTGTTCCATGTCGCGGGCGCGAACGATTTGTGGATGATGCGCCCGTCGTGCTTGTCGAAGAAGGCGCGCACGGCGTCCACGCTGTTGCCCACCAGCGTATCGGGAATCGTGAAGCCGCATTCGCGCGCCAGGGCAAGCTGGCGCAGCTTGTTTTCGCAGGCCTCGTTGGCGTAGTACTCGTTGATCCAGCGCGTGCCGGCATGGCCCAGGTAGGGCAGCACCACGCGCACGAAATGCTCGGACGCCTGTTCGATCACGGCCAGGTCGTCGGGATGGGCGCCGTCCATGGCCGTGGTCTTGCCCATGCGGCGCAGCCAGACCACGTCAAACCCGCCCTGCGGCTGGCCATCGCCCAAGTCCAGGCTGGCCGCCGGCGCGGCATCCGGGCCGATGCTGTAACTGGCCTGGCCCACGCGGGGAAAGTCTTCCCAGTACCAGATGCTGGGCTGGACGCCCATCTGCTGCAGCCCCCACTCAACGGCAGCAACATGGGGGTCGTTCTTCTTGGCGACGATAAGGATACGCATGGCGGCATTACACAATGCTAATGAACTCCAATTAGGATAACGCCAACAGTATCAATTTAGTAATTTCGTTTGTGCAATTTTTATGTGGTGTGGCGAATTCGGCCACAAATGAAAAAAGCCGCTGGAAACCAGCGGCTTTTTTGTGTAAAGCGTAAAAAGATTAACGCTTCGAGAATTGCTTTGCGCGACGTGCTTTGCGCAGACCAACTTTTTTACGTTCAACTTCACGAGCATCGCGAGTGACGAAGCCGGCACGTGCCAGGTCGCCCTTCAGGCCTGCATCGTAGTCGATCAGTGCACGGGTGATACCGTGGCGCACTGCACCTGCCTGGCCGGACTCGCCGCCGCCGTGCACGTTGACTTTGATGTCGAAACGTTCAACGTTGCCGGTCAGTTCCAGCGGCTGACGGATGACCATCAGGCCGGTTTCACGGGAGAAGTACTCAGCTGCTGGCTTGCCGTTCACGATGATCTGGCCAGTGCCAGCTTTGATGAACACGCGAGCAACTGCACTCTTGCGACGGCCGGTGCCGTAGTTGTAGTTACCGATCATGTCAGTTCCTTAGAAATCGAGTGCTTTAGGTTGCTGGGCAGCGTGCGGGTGGGAACCCTCAGCGTACACTTTCAGCTTCTTGATCATGGCGTAGCCCAGAGGACCCTTCGGCAGCATGCCTTTCACTGCCTTTTCCAGGGCGCGGCCTGGGAAGCGCTGTTGCATCTTCAGGAAGTTGGTCTCGTAGATACCGCCTGGGTAACCGGAGTGACGGTAGTAGGTCTTCTCGGTTGCTTTGGTACCGGTCACGCGCAGTTTGCCTGCGTTCACGACAACGATGAAGTCGCCGGTGTCAACGTGAGGGGTGAATTCTGGCTTATGCTTGCCGCGCAGTCGGCGTGCCACTTCGCTGGCAACACGGCCGAGGACTTTGTCCGTCGCGTCAATCACGAACCAATCGCGCTGGACTTCATGGCCCTTAGCGGAAAAAGTTTTCATGTTTGAACTTTCTGTGAAAGATTAAAAACGCTCAAATGGTGGTTCCGCCCGGTTACTTCAGCGGACGCATCCTTCTTATATGCTTTTCCTGAGCGAACGGAAAGCTGGCGATTATAGCCCGGCCGGGGCCGCTGGGTCAACCCCGCCCTGTACCGCGTTGCCGTTGCTAAGCAAATATTGCAGAGCTACTATGGAGCTCCAGAACCATAAGAGGAGACGGCCATGGTTTGCCCCATGCTGAGCCGACTGGTGGCGATGGCCGCGCTGCTGGCGCCGGCCCTGGCGCTGGCCCAGGCCGGCAAGGATTGCCACCTGCCCGGCACTGAGGAGTCGCTGCGCTGCCACCGCCTGGCGGTGCCGCTCGACCACCGCGCGCCCGGGCCCACCCTCAGCCTGCACGTGGTGGTGGCGCCCGCCCTGCGCGAATCGGCCCGGCGCGACCCGCTGTTCCTGCTGGCCGGCGGCCCGGGCGAGGCGGGCAGCGACCTGGTGCCCCTGCTGAACACCACCTTCCGCAAAGTGCGCGCCACGCGCGACATCGTGCTGATCGACCAGCGCGGAACGGGATTGTCCGGCAAGCTCGATTGCAAACCCGGCAAGAATGTGGAAATGGCCACGGAAGACGAGCTGCTGGCCGCGACCCGCGCCTGCATCAAGGGCCTGAACAAGCGCTTCAACCTGTACACCACCGAGCAGGCGGCGCGCGATATCGAGCTGGTACGCAGCGCCCTGGGTTATGGCCGCATCAACCTGTGGGGCGGCTCCTACGGCAGCCGCCTGGCCCAGGTCTACGCCCGCCTCTACCCCGCCAGCATCCGCGCCATGGTGCTGGATGGCGTGGCGGCGCCGGACCAGGTGGTACCGGCCGGCGCGCGCGATGCGCAGGCCGCGCTGGACGCCCTGTTCAAGCAATGCGCCGACGACACCGTGTGCGCCACCGCCTTCCCCAGCCTGCGCAGCGAGTTCGAGGCGCTGGCGGCGCGCCTGGCGAAAGCCCCCGCCACCCTCAACCTGCCCGACCCGCGCACGGCGGAGCCGAGCAAGGTGGAAATGACCGGCATGCGCTTCCTCGGCACGGTGCACAACATCCTGTATTCGCAGGCCGACAGCCGGCGCCTGCCCTTCCTGATCCACAGCGCCTACCAGGACCGCTGGCAGCCCTTCATTGCGCGCAGCAATGTCTCGCGCGACTTCGCTTCCGACAGCGGGCCGGCCATGCCGCTGCACCTGGCCGTGGTGTGCGCCGAGGACTTCCCGCGCCTGACGCCGCAGTTGCTGGCCGAAGACACCAGGGGCTCCTTCCTTGGCGCGCCGCAGATCATGCGCATCGGGAAGATGTGCGAAGCGATGGCGGTGCCCGCCGTGCCGTACCAGGAACCGGCCATGATCGAGGCGCCGGTGCTGCTGATGTCCGGCGCGCTGGACCCGGTCACGCCGCCGCGCCGCGCCGAAGCGGCGCGCAAATACATGAAGAAGGCGCAGCACCTGGTCGTCAAGAACGGCGGCCACATTGTCTCGCCGCTGGGCTGCATGCCGCGCCTGATGCGCAGCTTCCTCGACCAGCCGGAGGCGGCGCTGAAGGCCGACTGCCTCAGCGAGATCCCGGCCCCTACCTTCCAGCTCAATAGCGCAGGCCCGCAACCATGATCGAAGTCCAGAACCTCTGCAAGCGCTTTGGCAAAGTCCAGGCGCTGGCCGGCGCCAGCTTCACCGCGCGCGACGGCATCATCACCGCCCTGCTCGGGCCGAACGGCGCCGGCAAGACCACCTTGCTGCGCACCCTGGTCGGCCTGCTGCAGCGCGACCACGGCAGCATCTCCATCGACGGCGTCGACCCGGCCCTGGACCCGATGGCGGTGCGGCGCAACGTGGGCGTGCTGACCGACCAGTTCGGCCTGTACGAGCGCCTGACCACGCGCGAATACCTGCGCTACTTCGGCGAGCTGAATGACATGGCCGATGCCGCCATCGAGCAGCGCACGCGCGAAGTGACGGAGCTGCTGTCGCTGGAGGACATCATCGACCGCCGCGCCAAAGGCTTCTCGCAAGGCCAGCGCATCAAGGTCGCCCTGGCGCGCACCCTGCTGCACCGCCCGCGCCACCTGCTGCTGGACGAGCCAAGCCGGGGCCTGGACGTGATGAGTACGCGCGCCCTGCGCCGCGCCCTGGCCGCGCTCAAGGCCGACGGCTGCTGCGTCATCATGGCCACCCACGTGATGCAGGAAGTGATCCACTCCTGCGACGACGTGATCGTGATCGCCAAGGGCACCACCGTCACGCAAGGCACGCCGCAGCAGCTGTGCGAAAAGGCCGGGCTGTCCAGCCTGGAGGACGCCTTCGTGCGCCTGGTCGGCACCGAGGAAGGCATCGAACTATGAAGCTCAAATTCCCCATCGTACTGCGCAAGGAACTGGTGGAAACCCTGCGCGACCGCCGCGCCCTCAGCCTCCTGCTGCTGTTCGTGCTGATGTATCCGCTGCTGGTCGGCCTGGTGCTGCACCGCCAGATAGACCGCGCCACCAAGCCCGAACGCGAGGGCGTGGAGCTGTCCGTGATCGGCGGCGACCAGGCGCCCACCCTGATGAACCAGCTGCGCCAGCGCAACGTCAACATCACCGAACTGGAACCGCTGCAGGACGAGGAAATCACCTCCCTGCTGCGGCGCCAGGGCGTTACCGCCGTGCTGCGCCTGACCCCGGAGTTTGCCGAGAACTACCACGCCATGCGGCCGGCGCGGGTCGAGCTGTGGTTCGACTCCGCCTCCGACAGCGCGCGCAAGCTGGATGAAGTGGAGTACGTGCTGCGCGACTACAGCCGCAACATCGCCAGCGCGCGCCTGCTGGCGCACGGCGTCTCGCCGGTCAACCTGAACCCGGTGCTGGTGCAGCGCTACGACGCCGGCAGCAGCGCGGCGCGCTCTGCCAACACCATCAGCACCATGCTCGGCATCTTCTTCATCCCTGCCTTCATGTTCTGCATGAGCACCGCCGTCGACAGCACCGCCGGCGAACGCGAACGCCGCTCGCTGGAGGTGCTGATGGCGCAGCCGGTGCGGCCGGCCGACCTGATTATCGGCAAATGGCTGGCCGCTTCGCTGCTGTCGATCGTCGGCATCACGCTGGAACTGGCGATTGCGCACGGCATCCTGAAATGGCTGCCGCTGGAGGAAATCGGCCTGTCCTGGCGCCTGGGCTGGCGCGACCTGGCCATGGTCTGCCTGGCCTCCGTGGCGCTGTCGCTGTTCGCCGCCGCGCTGGAAATCGCCCTCGCCATCAACGCCCGCTCCTTCAAGGAGGCGCAAACCCTGGTCAGCTTCACCATGATCGTGCCGCTGGTGCCGGTGATCGTGGTGCCGATGATGAACCTGACCAACAGCTGGTGGATGTATATGGTGCCGGTGCTGTCCAACCAGACCTTGTTGCGCGAGCTGGCCAAGGGCCAGAGCATCGGCATGCTGCCCTTCCTGCAAACCTTCTTCAGCAGCCTGCTGCTGGCCATGCTGTGCGTCTGGTACACCGAGCGGCGCATGAAGAGCGAGAAATACATGATGACCGTATAATGCCCGGACGCATTTTACGGAGAGATTTCGATGGAAGTGAAAGTCAGCTGGAATGGCCCGTCGGGCATGAGTTTCCGCGCCCAGACCGGTTCGGGCCACATGGTCAATATGGATGGCGCACCGGAAGGCGGCGGCCATAACCTGGCGCCGCGCCCGATGGAGATGGTGCTGCTCGGCACCGGCGGCTGCACCGCCTATGACGTGGTGCTGATCCTGAAAAAGGGCCGCGCCGACGTGCAAGGCTGCGAAGTCACCCTGCAGGCCGAGCGCGCCGAGACCGAACCCAAGGTCTTCACCAAGATCAATTTCCACTTCGTCGTCACCGGCAAAGGCCTGAAGCCGGAAGTGGTGGAGCGCGCCATCACCCTGTCGCACGACAAATACTGCTCGGCCAGCATCATGCTGGCCAAGACCGCGCAGATCACCCACAGCTTCGAAATCATCGAAGCCTGAGCAGGGTCTCCGCAAAGCCCTGCCCGAACAGCAGGGCAGTCCTGATATCGCCGGCCGCGAACTGGTCGCTCGGTGCACCATGGCCAGCCTGCGCCATCATGCCGCTCCACGACCCCAGGCGGTTCGCCGCCTCCTCGTACGGCACCCCGCTTTGCTGCTCGGGGATGATGGGATTGCCGGCCCACAGCATGCCGTGCTGCATACAGAAGGTGAACATCGACATCAGCGTCGATTGCTTGTCTCCGGCCGGCAGCGAGGACACCGTGAAGCCGCCCGCCAGCTTGCCCTTGAGCTGCTGCGTGCGCCACATCTTGCCGGTGGCATCCATGAAGGACTTGAACACGCCCGACACGCCGCCCAGATAGGTCGGCGAGCCAAGCAGCAAGCCGTCGTACTGCAGCAGCGCCTCGGGCGCCGCAGCCAGTTCCGACGCCTGCAGCACGTGCACTTCCGTGCCCGCCACCTTGGCGGCGCCCTGCGCGATGAGCGAGGCAATATGCGCGGTGTGGCCATGCGCGCTGTGATAGATAACGGCGATCTTCTTCATGATGCGATTCCTTTGACGAGTAAAGCGGAGAGGTAGAGGCCCAGGCCGAACACGGCATGGTTGGCGAGGCTGCGCAGGCAGTTCTTGAGCGGGGTGGGCGTTTTGCTGGAGGCGAAGCCCAGGCCCATGGCAGGCTGCATCACGAACAGCGGCGCGCCGACGGTGGCAATACCGACCGTAAGCGCCGGCGCCAGCGTGGGCGCGGCCAGCCAGCCCGGCCCCGCCACCACCACCAGCGCCGCCGCGAAGGCGATGCCGGTGGCGTAATGCACCAGCCAGCCCAGCGCGCCCTCACCCGGCACCGGCGCCGCCGCCCCGATCGAGGCGTGGGCAAAACGCCCTTGCGCCAGGTGCCCCGCCCAGCGGCCGATGAAAGCCATGTTCAGCGTCTTCACACCGAGCCGTTTCAACAGCGCCAGCCAGAGGTCCATGACCACGGTCGCGCCGATGCCGATAAAGATGATTTCCATTGCAATCTCCTTGAACGATGTGCACACTGTAGAAGTTGAAGCCAACTTCAAGTCAAGGGATTTATGCCGATGGATATTGCCGAAGTAGCCGAACGCGCCCACGTGGCCGCGTCGACCCTGCGCTACTACGAGAAAAAGGGCCTGATCAAGCCCTCCGGCCGCAATGGCCTGCGCCGCACCTACGCGCCCAGCGTGCTGGACACGCTGGCCCTGATCGCGCTCGGCCAGTCGGCCGGCCTGTCGCTCGATGAAATCGGCGCCATGTTCACGCCGGACGGTGGCACCGCCATCGACCGCGCCATCCTGCTGGCCAAAGCGGAGGAAATCGAGGCCCTGGCCAAGCGCCTGAAAGCCATGAGCGAAGGCTTGCGCCATGCCGCCGCCTGCCCGGCCCCGAGCCACGCCGAATGCCCGAAATTCCAGCGCCTGCTGAAGGCGGCCACCAGCGGCGCCATCGAACGCAGCCTGCGGCGGTGACAAAGAGTGCATTTTGGATGGGGTGCCAGCTGCTATCCTCTTGGTCTTAATACAATAATTCCATGGGGAAATTAAAATGAAGATCCGTCACTGGGTGATTACGCTCGCCCTCCTTCCCGCGCTGGCAATGGCGCAGCAGATGACTGCCGAGCAGCGCAAGGCAGAATTCGACAAGCTTGAATGGCATTCCGGCCCGCGCGCCGAGAACATCGCCGGCAAAGCCACCCTGAAAACGCCGAACGACAAGGTGCAGTTCCTGGACGAGAAGAATTCGCGCCGCTTCCTGGAGCTGACCGGCAACCTGCCGGAAGACGGCAACTTCATCGTGCTCGATAACGAGAACGGCTGGTGGGCCGATTTCACTTTCGACCCGAGCGGCTACGTGAAGGAAGGCGAAAAAATCGACGCCGACGCGCTGCTGAAAACCCTCAAGGAAAACGACGGCCCGGCCAACGAAGAGCGCAAGCGCCTCGGCCTGGGCGAGCTGCATACCGAAGGCTGGTACGTGCCGCCGCATTACGACGAGAAGACCAAGCGCCTGGAATGGGGCCTGAAACTGCGCTCGGAGCACGGCATTTCGCTGAACTACACCATCCGCCTGCTGGGCCGCACCGGCGTGATGAGCGCGACCCTGGTGTCGTCGCCGGAAACGCTGGATGCCGATGTCGCCAGCTTCCGCAAGATCCTGCAGGGCTATGATTTCAACGACGGCGAGAAGTACTCCGAGTTCCGCGCCGGCGACCACGTGGCTGAATTCGGCCTGGCAGCGCTGGTCACCGGCGGTGCCGCCGCAATCGCGACCAAGAAAGGCTTCTGGGCAGCCGCTGCGCTGTTCCTGGCCAAGATGTGGAAGCTGGTTGCCGTCGGCGGCATTGCCGTTCTCGCCGGCCTGCGCTCGCTGTTCAAGAAAAAGGAAAGCAGCAATTGATTGCTCCCCACGCCGAGGTGCTGCTGCTGGCCGCCATGGTCGGCTTGTACCTGTACGACTCGGCGCGGCTGCTGCATGCCAACGAAGGCGTGCTGATGGCATCGCTGGGCGGCCGCTGGTCGCTGCACTTCGGCGCGGAGCATTTCACCCTGCGCGGCAAGGAGCCCTTCGTTCCGCATCCCCTGCTGCCGCACCGCCCGCTGTATCCCTTCCAATGGAAACAGCAGGTGGCTGCCGGCGCAGCGCCACGCTGGACGCCGCCGCCCTTCGGCCCCTACAAAGTGCTTGCACCCATGGTGTGGCTGATGGCACTGGCCCTGTTCGGCCTGGTGCCGCTAGGCCTCTTCTCGCGCTTCGGCAATGTAGCGATTGCGGCGGGCATTGTGCTGTTCTACGCCGCCGCACTGCTCGCGCTGGGCTACACCTGGTTTCAACGCCGCGCCCTGGCACTGAGCGCACGCCAGGTCGGCGCACTGGCCTTTGAATCGCTCACCTGCCCGCCGTTTGCCCTCAACCTGGTACGCCACATCAGCTGGCACACGCAGCCACCGGAAGAACTGGTTTCCGCCGGCCGCCGCCTGCTGCGCAGCGACGACTGGAACGCCACCCTGCCCACCGTGATCAAGCGCATCGACAACGCCATCTCCTGGGAAGCCGAAGGCACGCCACGAGCGCAGGCACTGGCAGCTTACCAGGCCGCCCTCCACCAGGAACTCGAAACATGTCCACCCACGAAATAATCGCCATCGTACTGGGTCTTGCCGGCGGCTACTGGGGCATCAGCCGCCTGCTGGCCGCGCAGGAAACAGCCGCCCAGACACCCTGGCACCTGGTCCTCAACGTCCCACCGGACGCCACGCTGGAGCAGGTCGACCAGGCTTACCAATCCATGATGAAGACCAAAGAAGTCCGCAACGCCTACGCCGCAGCCATCAAAGCCCTGACCGTTTGAGCGCCCCCAAGCCGTCCGCCCGACGTTATCAGCATGCCGGCGTTTGAAGAAGAGCTAGAGCTTCTGAGACAGCAAGCCATATTCGTTGACGAAGAACCTCTACATATGCTTTAAGTTAGTGCTGTTCTGTCAAGCACCGGCGTTCTTGGATGAGCCCACCAGCGGGGCTTTTCTCATGAAACATAGGGAAGACCATGGCCGAATTGCCCACTCACTCGTCGCCCGCAATAAATACGAATCCCGCCTGCTTCTATCGAAAGTGAAAACGATGGTTGACTGAAGCTGAACTGCTTCCAAGGCCGAGTAACACCAGTTTCGGCAAAACGGATGTAGGCGTCACTCATCGCTGTCAATGTACATTGCCCCAGTTTTCCCTTGGGCATCCCGTGCATCGAATCATCGTTGTCGTCTCGCTCCAAGGTACCATCAAC
Source organism: Pseudoduganella sp. (assembly GCF_041914865.1). Classification (NCBI taxonomy): domain Bacteria; kingdom Pseudomonadati; phylum Pseudomonadota; class Betaproteobacteria; order Burkholderiales; family Oxalobacteraceae; genus Pseudoduganella; species Pseudoduganella sp. The sequence continues at coordinate 18,000 of NZ_JAYSCO010000028.1, forward strand.
CCGAAGCAAACGAACGTCATAGAATTCGAAAACCACTTCCGCCCGTGCTTCCTCCCGAGGTCCCCAGCTCGCAGGCACCACGTTTGGCATATGTAGGAACTGACCGGCGATGGCAACCTGATTGAAGTGCGCACGCCACGCATGTGGTGCAAACGCGCTCAACGATGGTGCGGTACCGTTATAAGGGCCCAGGATGGACTTCGGCTCATCGAGAAGTGCAGTCCATTCAGTTATTGTCATTCCAGGAACCCAATAAGCAAAAAATCTCTAACGAATTACCTGAACTTTCCAGCAAAGCCTCTGTCCAAGCGATTAACATGGCTGCGAGCCGCGCATTGTAAAACTTGAGGCTGAAATAGCGAATCAAATCCTGGGCTGGGTGTTGAAGGCCGCCGGCGTCTTTTAGATGTAATACGTGGTCGAAGTCATCACCTTCGACATGGCCTTCATCGCCAGCTGGATCGGCAGCGGCGTCTTCTCCGCGCCCATGTCTTCAGCCGCCTTGCCGTGCGCGATTTCGTCGATGCGCATTTGCTCGACGATGGCGCGCGACTTGGCGTCTTGCGGCGGCAGCATGTCGAGGTGGCTGGCCAGGTGGGCTTCCACCTGGCGTTCGGTTTCCACCACAAAACCCAGGCTTTGCTTGTCGCCCGCCAGCGCGGCGGCGGTGCCCAGCGCGTAGGCGCCGGCGTAGAACAGCGGATTCAGGAAGCTCGGCTGCGAGCCTAGTTCGGCCAGGCGCGAGGCGCACCAGGCCAGGTGGTCCTCTTCTTCGCGGCTGGCTTTGTCGAAGGCGGCACGCGCTTCATCGCTTTTGGCAAAGCGCGCCTGCGAGTTGTACAGCGCCTGCGCCATCACCTCGCCCACATGGTTCACCCGCATCAGGCCCGCGCTGTGGCGGTGTTCCTTCTCCGTCATGTCCGCATCGGCCGCATGCACCGCCGGGTTCGGGCGCGATGCCGAATGCACGCCAGCCAGCACGCGCAGCGCCTTGTCGGCGCCAGTGATGAAACGGTCGATAGGATTGTGGTAGCGGTTCATGATGTGTCACCAGGCTTATACGGAAGGCCACATTATATGCCCTACACCGGGGCAGTTGCGCCTTGCTGCGCTTCCAGCAAGCCCATAAGCGCGCCCATTGCGAAGCCCAGCGCCAGCACCAGCACGAACACCAGCACGCCAAGGAAAGCTCCGCGCAGGAAGGGAATGCGCAGGCCCTCGCGGTCGTGCACGTGGCGGCCGAGGAACCAGCCGCCCATCAGGGCGTGGAAGGCAAAGGCGATGGCGGCGCCGAGCACGCCCGGCAGCACCACGCCGCTGAAAAAGCGCAGCAGCACGCCTGCCAGGCCCGCCACCGTGACCAGGGCGCCGTAGGCGAAGGCGTGGCGCCAGGCCAGGCTGCCGTGGCGCGCCAGCCGTACCACCAATTTCGCCATCAGGCCAACAGCCAGGGTCCCGAGCAGCAGCGACAGGATGGCCGGCACCAGGATCATGCCTCGCCCTCCCGCAACTGGCGCTGCTTTTCCAGCCAGTCGGCCACCGGGCCGCGCGCGTCGATCTTCGAAATATCCTTGGCCACGCCCAGGTTCAGCCCAAGCAGGAAGGGAATCGAATCCACCGGCACTTCCGGGAAGTAGTCGGCCATCGCGCGCATGAAGCGCGGCGACTCCAGCACTTCCACCACCTTGGACCCGCTCATGAACTGCAGGATGCTGGTGGTGCTGTGCCCCGGCCCGATGGTGCGGTAGATGAAGCGGTTGAACGCCTTGTCGAGCGCCTTGAAATCCAGCTGCTCCTTGGTCATCAGGCCGGCCAGGTAGTACAGGCCGATGGCCGTGCGGAAAAAGCCGCTCGCTTCGCGCGCGGTCAGGCCGCAGCGGGTCACGGTCAGGATCTTTTCCTGCACCGCAGCATCAAGTTTGGGATGGTGGACTTGCATGGCTTGGGACTATATAGCAATTTTGTCCAGATTTGTTCCTTGCGCGGGGGTATCAACCTTGTTACCCTTGAAACTTTAGTGCTAAACCTACCCCAGAATGGCCCTTTCCGCTCCCCGGAAAGCGCAATCTGGGCGGCGGAATATGCGGGCTATCGCATAAGGGCAACCGATATGTCGTGTATTCAATACAATGCCATCATGTGAAAAGGGGTTAGCGGAGTCACCATGGAATTACGCATCAAGAACTTGTCAAAGACATATGCCAACGGGGTAGTCGCGCTCGACAACGTGTCGCTGACCATCCCCGCCGGCATGTTCGGCTTGCTCGGCCCGAACGGCGCCGGCAAGTCGACTTTGATGCGGACCCTGGCCACCCTGCAGGAATGCGACTCCGGCTCGGTCTTTTTCGGCGACCTCGACGTCCTCGACGAGAAGGATGAAATCCGCCGCCTGCTGGGCTACCTGCCGCAGGATTTCGGCGTTTACCCGAAAGTGACCGCTTACGAACTGCTCGACCACTTTGCCATCCTGAAGGGCCTGTCGCACCGCGGCCGCCGGCGCGAGGTGGTGGACGGCCTGCTGCAGCAGACCAACCTGTTCGAAGTGCGCAACCAGCGCCTGGGCGGCTTCTCCGGCGGCATGCGCCAGCGCTTCGGCATCGCCCAGGCCCTGCTGGGCGACCCGAAACTGATCATCGTCGACGAGCCGACCGCCGGCCTGGACCCGCAGGAGCGCGTGCGCTTCCACAACCTGCTGTCCGATATCGGCGAAGACCGCACCGTGATCCTGTCGACCCACATCGTGTCCGACGTGGCCGACCTGTGCGCCAATATGGCGATCATCAACAAGGGCAAGCTGCTGGTGGCCGGCGCCACCCAGAAGCTGATCGATGACGTCAGCTGCAAGATCTGGGCGCGCTTCGTTGACAAGAAGGAGCTGGCCTATTTCCAGCAGCGCCATGCCGTGATCTCGACCCGCCTGATGTCCGGCCGCACCCTGATCCACGTCTACAACGACGACGATCCGGGCGACGGTTTCGAGGAGGCCCTGGGCGACCTGGAAGACCTCTATTTCGCGACCATCCTCGGCCGCCACGACGTCAGCAACGCCTGCGACTGACCGGGGGCCGCCATGTTCGCCATCGCCCTCTTTGAAGCGAAGCAGCGCCTGAAGCTGGTGTCGACCTGGGTCTACTTCGGCATGTTCCTGCTGCTGGCCGTGCTGTGGATGGCCGCCGCCGGCGGCGTGTTCAAGGAAGCCATGATCACTTTCGGCGGGCGCGTCTTCATCAATGCGCCGCGCTCGATCATGCTGACCTCCTCCTTCCTCGGCTGCATGGGCGTGATCATCGTCGCCGCCGTCATGGGGCGCGCGGTGCAGCAGGACTTCGAGTACGAGACCCACCACTTCTTCTTCTCCGCGCCGATCCGCAAAGCGCAGTATATGTTCGGCCGCTTCCTCGGCGCCTGGCTGGTGCTGTGCGTGGTGTTTGCCTCGATCCCGCTCGGGGTCTGGCTCGGCACCCAGGTGCCCGGCATCGACCCGGAGCGCCTGGGACCGTTCAACCTGGTGCATTACCTGCTGCCGTACGCGCTGTCGCTGCTGCCCAACCTGTTCATCTTCGGCGCCATCTTCTTTGTGCTGGCCGCGCTCACGCGGCGCATGCTGCCGGTGTATGTATCGAGCGTGGTCATGCTGGTCGGCTACATCGTGGCGCCGGGCCTGGCGCGCGACCTCGACTACAAGACCCTGGCGGCGCTGATCGACCCGTTCGGCACCACCGCCGTGATCCGCCTCACCGAATACTGGCCGATCGCCGAACGCAATGTGCGCCTGGTGCTGCCCGAAGGCGTGTTCCTGCTGAACCGCGCGATCTGGTCCTCGTTTGCCCTGGTGGCGCTGCTGCTGGGCTACTGGCGCTTCCACTTCGTCAGCACGGTCGACAGCGGCGCCGCCGCGCGCGGCGACAGCGACATGCCGGCTACCCTGACCCAGGCCGCCGTCGCCACCAACGAAAAGCCGGACTTCAAGGCGCGCAGCCTGGGCTTGCTGCTGCTGCGTTTCAGCTACCTGAACCTGCGCGAGACGGTCAAGAACATCTACTTCTTCGTCATCGTACTGGCCGGCGTGCTGACCATGTACGCCGGCTCGCTCGACATGGGCTCCATGTTCGGCACCGGCACCTATCCGGTCACCTACCAGGTGCTGGAACTGGTGACCAACACCTTCTCGCTGTTCATGCTGGTGGTGACCACCTTCTACGCCGGCGAAATGGTGTGGCGCGAACGCGAGCACCGCATGGCGCAGATGCTGGACGCATTGCCGGTGCCGACCTGGCTGCCGATCCTGTCCAAGCTGTTCGGCCTGATCGGCGTGCAAGCCTTCCTGCTGTTTATCGTCATGCTGGTCGGCATGTCGATCCAGCTGTTCAAGGGCTACTTCAACCTGCAGCCCGGCTTGTACTTCGAGTGGCTGTTCACGGTGCAGCTGCCGGCCTGCGCCCTGATCGCCGTGCTGGCGATCGCGGTGCAGGTGCTGGTCAACCACAAGTACGTGGCCTACTTCGTGATGATCATCTATTACGTGGCGACGCTGACCGCCGCCACCTTGGGCCTCGACCATCCGATGCTGATGTACGGCGTGACGCCCGACCTGCCCTATTCCGACATGAACGGCTTCGGCCACTTCATGGCGCGCGAGCGCTGGTACACCCTGTACTGGGCCGGCGCCGCCGTCATGCTGCTGGTGCTGGCCGTGGTGTTCTGGCCGCGCGGCACCAACGAGGAATGGCGCCAGCGCGCCAGCCTGGCGCGCCATGCGCTGACCTTGCCGGTGCTGGCCAGCTTCGGCCTGGGCCTGGCGGTCTTCCTCGGCGCCGGCGGCGTGCTGGCCTACAACCTGTGCGCCGGCGACTACAAGACCAACTTCGGCCGCGACGCCCTGCGCGCCGACTATGAGCGCAAGTACAAGCAGGTGCTGGACGTGGCGCAGCCGCGCATCACCGACGTCAAGCTGGGCCTGGACATGTATCCGGAACAGCGCACGCTGAAGGTGAAAGGCTGGTACCAGCTGGAGAACAAGACGCAGCAAGCCATCAGCACCATCTACATCCAGCAGGATGCCGGCGCCGACATCCACTCGCTCAAGTTCGGCAGCGCCGTGCACCGCGTGCTGAACGATAAGGAACTGGGCTTCTACAGCTACCGCCTGGAGCGCCCGCTGCAGCCGGGCGAAAAGATCACGCTCGACTTTGTGCTGGGCTACGAGCCGAAGGGCTTCTTCAACCTGGGCAAGACCACCCCGGTGCTGAACAACGGCACCTTCTTCAACAACACGGTGCTGCCGCATATCGGCTACCAGCGCCACGCCGAGCTGACCGACCCGCGCGACCGCAAGAAGCACGGCCTGCCGCAGCAGGAGCGCGCGCTGCCGCGCGACGACCCCAAGGGCCTGTCGCGCAACTATATCGGCGCCGATGCGGACTGGGTGACGTTCGAAGCCACCCTCGGCACGTCCGGTGACCAGACCGCCGTGGCGCCAGGCACCCTGGTGAAGGAATGGCGCAAGCACGGCCGGCGCTACTTCCATTACAAGATGGAGCAGCCGATCCTGAACTTCTACGCCTTCCAGTCGGCGCGCTACGCCGTCAAGCATGACTGGTGGCAGGACGTGGGCATCGAGATTTACTACCATCCCGGCCACGAGTACAACCTGGACCGCATGGTGAAAGGCGTCAAGGATTCGCTCGACTACTACACGCGCAATTTCGGCCCCTACCAGCACAAGATCGTGCGCATCGTGGAGTTCCCGCGCTACGAGCGCTTTGCGCAGTCGTTCCCGAACACCATCCCGTTCTCGGAAGCGGTGGGCTTTATCGCCAAGGTGGACGACAAAAACCCGAAAGACATCGACTACCCGACCTACGTTACGGCGCACGAAGTCGCGCACCAGTGGTGGGCGCACCAGCTGGTGGGCGGCAACACGCGCGGCGCCACGGTGCTGAGCGAAACCCTGGCCGAGTACTCGGCGCTGATGGTGATGAAGAAGAGTTTCGGCCCGCAGCGCATGCGCCGCTTCCTGCGCTATGACCTGAACAAATACCTGTTCGGCCGCGCCACGGAGAACAAGAAGGAATTGCCGCTGGCCGACAATGAAAACCAGAGCTACATCCACTACCACAAGGGCAGCCTGGCCATGTACCTGCTGGCCGACATCGTCGGCGAGGCCAAGATCAACGCGCTGCTGGCCGAACTGCTGCGCCAGCACGCCAACCACGCGCCGCCATACCCGAGCGTGACGGTGCTGGTGGACGGCCTGCGCCGCATCGTGCCGCCGGAGCAGGCTTACCTGGTGGACGACCTGTTCAACGCCATCGTCCTGTACGACAACCGCGTGGTCGCCGCCGTGGCCGAAAAACGCGCCGACGGCAAGTACGACCTGACCCTCACCGTGCACGCGGCCAAGCTGCGCGCCGATGAACTGGGCGCCGAAAAGGAAGTGCCGTTGCACGACCTGATCGAGATCGGCGTCGACGACAAGGACGGCAATGCCCTGCTGCGCGAGCGCAAGCTGATCGACCGCCGCGAATCGACCTTCAGGCTGGTGGTGACGGGCCGCCCGGCCAAGGCCGGCATTGACCCGGACAATAAACTGATCGACCGCAAGCCGGACGACAACCTGGGAACGGTGGAGATCAGCTCGCGTTAAGGGTTAGGCAACGCACTTTGTGCGCCCGCCATGCTTGCTAAGCTTTCACGCAACTTGAAAGCGAGGACACCATGGGCATCCTGAGCAAGATTTTCCACAAGATTTTCCCGTCGTCGCACCAAGAGGCCGCCCCACCGCCGGCCTCTGGTGCGCCAGTAACGCCGCAGCCCGGCGCACCGGCCGCCACGCCCGCGCCCATCCCGACCGCCGCCCCGGCGCAGGCCGCCGCCGCCCCGGTCGATGTCGAAGCCATCCTGAACGCCAAGGCCGCCCAGGCCGGGCAACCGCTCAACTGGCGCAGCTCCATCGTCGACCTGCTGAAACTGCTCGACCTCGATTCGAGCCTGGCAGCCCGCAAGGAGCTGGCGCAGGAGCTGCACTATACGGGCGACAGCGGCGACTCGGCCGCCATGAATATCTGGTTGCATAAGCAAGTGATGCGCAAGCTGGAGGAAAATGGCGGCAAGATCCCCGCCGAGCTGCGCTCATGAGTAAAATGGGGGGATGAACCCATTACGACGCGCTGTTGCGGGCGCCTTGCTTGCGCTCTGCACCCTTCCGCTGCATGCGGCCGATAAAACCTACGGCACCCACGGCATGGCCCTGTTCGGCGGCCAGGACGGCTTGTACGCCTCGCACCTGCCGATGTTCCATGCCCCGCACGATTACCAGGTCATCCTGCAGATCCATATCGCCGACAAGGCGACCGATGCGGCGCTGCGCAAGCGGCTGGACGGCAAGACCGAGCTGTGGACCATCAACCCGGAAAAGTTCGAGTTGAGCAGCATCGCGCCCGAGGCGGAAAAGCCGCGCAAGGACTTCCGCGCCGACCTGGTGCAAGGCCACTTCGAGCGCGGCGGCAGCACCCAGTACAAGGGCGCCAAGGTGGTCATCGACAAGGTGATCATGTTCCGCCAGCTGGAAAGCCGCGCACAGCACGCCAAGCTGGCGCGCTACTTCCAGCTGGGCAGCGGCAAGCAGCGCTTCCTGGTCAAGGAAATCAACACCCGCCCCGACTTCGACCATATCGTGGCCTACAACGCCGCGCCGGACGCGCCGACTGGCCCGGTCCAGGTGCGCAAATGGGGCATGCAGCAGACCGGCAACGACGCGCTGGCCATGGCGCTCAAGGCCAATATGGCGGCCATCGGCGGCACCATCTATTTTGAGACCGGCGACCTGAAATGAGCGTCCCGCAGGCATATGAAGGGCTGTGGCGGCGCAAGGGCATCTGGCGCAGCAACGGCAGCAGCGACCTGGTGACGCCGGTATGGTGGTTCCAGGCCGCCGACTTCCACATCGACCTGCGCATCCCGGCCGACCGCAAGGACATGACCGGCTTTGCCGGCACCACCGTGGTGGACGGCGCGCGCTGCGAATGGCGGCCGGAAATCGCCTACCCCTTCGTCAGCCCGGAACTGGATGCCGGCACCATGCGCTTCGACAGCGCCGATGCGCTGCATGAGGACGGGGTGGACGGCAGCTACCAGGAAGACTGGTGGCGCGAGGCGGCGGGCCCGGTCGCCAGCAGCCGCACGGTGCTGGAGGACGGCCGCATCCAGTACGAAATCTCGTGCGGCGACTTCCTCGCGCGCGCCACCGGCAAGCCGCACAAGGCGGCCGACATCACGGTCTGGCGCCGCAGCGCGCCCGGCCTGTGGCGCGTGATCGCCTCCACCATCGCCGCGCGCGAGAATGTGACGGTGGAAACGCCTTAAAGGCTGAGCAGGCTGCCGCTGCGGAACGGCGTGGCGCCGGCGATCTTGGCCACGTTCATGCCGCGGATGATGTAGCGGTGCGACAGGCGCGTGAACAGCACGCCGTCCACCTGCGACACCAGCGGCGTCGTCTCGCCCGTCACCGGGTCCACCAGGTCGGCGATCACGTCGCCGGCGCGCACCGTTTCGCCCACCTCGCGCCGGTACACCAGCATGCCGGCGTGCGGCGCATCGAGCCGCTGCGTGCCTTCCAGCGGCGTCGGCATGCAGCCCTGCGCCGGCACCGCCACCGGGCCCGCATCGAGCATGCCGCGCAGGCCCAGGTAGCCGATGATGGCGTCCGCATCGCGCGCCGCCAGCTCGTAGCTGACCGACGTTTCGCCGCGCAGTTCGACCGTGGCGGCCATGCAGGCCGACGGAATCGGGAACTGCGGGCCGAAATGCGCGGCCAGGTCCCACCACAGGCGGCTGCAGGCTTCATCGAACGGCTCGCCGCCGGCGCCGGTGGTGTGCAGCACGGCGCAGGCGCCCATCAGGTTGGCCAGCGGCTGCGCGGCTTCGCACAGCGAGGTGCCGACATACAGGTGCAGCTCGCCCTCGTTCTCGCAATGCATGTCCAGCACCACGTCGGCATCGAGCGCCATCTGCAGCAGGGCTTTCTTCAGCGTGGTGGCGTCCGAGTGCGGCTGCCATTGCGCCACCAGCTCGCGCAGGTGGCGGCGGATGGTGCGCACATTGGCCTCGGCATCGGGCCCCAGCTGCCCGGGCGCCGCCAGGCGCTCTTTCAGCTGCTCGAAGTAATGCGGGTAGCCGCGGTTGAAATTGATGCCGTTGCTCAGGTCAAAACGGCCGAACGGGCGCTCGTTGATCACCTGCCCCAGGCCGATCGGGTTGGCGGCCGGCACCAGGATCACTTCGCCCGTCACCTTTCCCGCCGCGTCCAGCGCGGCCAGGCGCTGACGCAATTCGTGCGCCACCAGCATGGCCGGCACCTCGTCCGCATGCAGCGCGGCCTGGATATAGGCTTTCGGCCCGCCCGGCCGGCCGAAGTGGTAGCTGGTCAGTTCGTAGTGCGCCGTGCCGTGCGGCGCGGAGATCGGGTGTTTGATGGTTTCCATACCTGCCATCCTACCAGTTCATGAGGCAGGGCGGCACCAGCAATACCAGCGCCAGCACCAGGTAGATCAGCTGCAGCGGGATCATCCACTTGGCCCAGGTCAGCCACGGGATGCGCGCCAGCGCCAGCACCCCGACCGTGATGCCGGAGGTCGGGATCATGGGGGTGGTGAATTCGCCGAACTGGAAGGCCAGGATCGCGGTCTGGCGCGTCACGCCCACCAGGTCCGCCAGGGGCGCCATGATCGGCATGGTGAGCGCGGCCTGGCCGCTGCCGGAGTGGATGAAGAAGTTGATCACGGTCTGGATCAGGAACATCTTCTGCGCCGCGAACACCGGCGAGGACGAGGCCACCAGCGGCATCAGGCCGTGCAGCATGGTGTCGATGATATGGGCGTCGCGCGCCAGCACCATGGTGGCGCGCGCCAGCGCGATCACCAGCGCCGTGCCGACCAGGTCCTTCGAGCCCTGCACGAAGGCCGCCACCGCGTCGTCCGCGCTCAGGCGCCCGATCAGCGCCACCACCACCGTCATGGCCAGGAACAGCGCGCCGATCTCCTCGATGAACCAGCCGAACTTCACCACGCCGAACACCATGCCGCCCAACGTGGCGGCGAACACCCACAGCACCATCCGGTGGCGGCTGGTCATGCCCTCGAAGCTGCCGAAATCAACCGTTCCCTCGGCGCGCTTTTCCTGGTCCAGCAGGTAGGTCGGGCTCTTCTCCGGGTGGCGCTTGATGCGCGCCGCGTACCACATGAGGAAGGCGATGGTGGCGGCCGTGGCGATAAACCAGACGATGACGCGGTAGCCCATGCCGGAGAACAGCGGCACGCCCGCGATGCCCTGCGCGATGCCGACGTTGAACGGGTTGAGGAAGGCGGCCGCGAAGCCGACCTGCGAGCCGACAAACGGGATCGAGACGCCGACGATGGAATCGTAGCCCAGCGCCAGCGCCAGCGGCACGAAGATCAGGATGAAAGGAATGGCCTCCTCGTTCATGCCGAAGGTGGCGCCCCCGATCGAGAACAGGGTCACGAACAGCGGGATCACGCCCACCCGCACCAGGCGCGAACGCGAATGGGCGCGCGCGATCGACTTGATCATGGCGTCCACCGCCTCGGTCTTGTGCAGCACGTTGAAGGCGCCGCCGGTTAGCAGCACGAAGCCGATGATCAGGCCCGCCTCGGCGAAGCCCTTGACCGGCGCCATCAGGAAGGCGGCCAGCCCCTGCGGCTTGCTTTCGATGTAGTGGAAGCTGTCCGGGTTGATCAGCTGCTTGCCGTTGACCAGGTGGGTGTCGTACTTCCCGCCCGGCACCAGCCAGGTGGCCAGCGCGATCAGCGCCAGGATCATGAGCAGCAGGATGAAAGTATTGGGGAGTTTGAGCTTCTTCATAGGCTGAGCAGGTTGCCTTCTCGGATTGGGTGGACACCGGCGATCTTACCGACATTCATGCCGCGGATCACGTAGCGGTGCGACAAACGTGCGAAAAATACGCCATCCACCCCGGCACGCAGGGTGGTGGTATGGCCGCTGGCCGGGTCGATCAGGTCGACGATGGCGTCGCCCGCAGCCACCGTGTCGCCCAGGGCGCGCAGGTAGACCAGCATGCCCGCGTGCGGCGCGTCCAGGCGCTGCGTGCCTTCCAGCGGCGTGGCGCGGCAGCTGGCCGGCGGCAGCTCGAAGGCATCCATCTGCACGATGCCTTGCAGCGACAGGAAGCGCAGGATGGCGTCGGCGTCCAGTGCCGCCGTGGCGTAATCGACCTGCGTCTCGCCGCGCAGTTCGACGGTGGCGGCCAGGCAGGCCAGCGGCAGCGGCGTGCCCGGCGCCAGCTGCGCCGCCAGTTCCGCCCAGGGACGGAAGCAGGCCTCGTCGAACGGGTCGCCGCCGGCCACGCTGCTGTGCAGCAGCGCGCTGGCGTGCATCAGGCGCGCCAGCGGCTCCAGCTCGGCCACCTGGCCGCTGCTGGCGTAGATGTGCAGCGCCGCCTCGTTGTCGCAGTGCAGGTCCAGCACCACGTCGGCGTCAATCGCCAGCGCCAGCAAGGTTTTCTTCAGCGCGTTCACGTCCGACGCCGGCTGCCAGGCCGCGACCTGGGCGCGCAACTGCTCGCGCACCAGGCGCACATTGGCTTGCGCGTCCGGCCCCAGGCGCCCGTGCAGCGCCTGCGCCAGCGGCGCGCCCAGCTGCGGATAGCCGCGGTTGTAGTTGATGCCGGTGGCCAGGTCGAAGCGGCCGAACGGGCGCTCGTTGATCACCTGCGCCAGGCCGAGCGGGTTGGCGGCGGGCACCAGCACCACTTCGCCGCTCACCCTGCCCTGCTGCTCCAGCAGGTGCAGGCGCGTGCGCAGGGACTGGGCCACCAGCATGGCGGGCACTTCGTCGGCGTGCAGGGCGGCCTGGATGTAGGCCTTGCGGCCGCCGGGCTGGCCGAAATGGTAGCTGGTCAGGCCACTGGTCGGATGTCGGATGGTTTGCATATTGTCGGCGGAAGTTCAGGTCGGCCGATTATGTATCAATTTTTTCACGTTGTGCGCATATGAAAATAAATTTTCAGAATTTTGTTGAATTTCTGCGCGAGGGTGCGTACATTCCGGATATCGGATAAATTTTCATCTTTCCAATATTTGAAAATTCACTTACATGAAACCGAACCGCACCTACGAAGCCAGCTCGCCGGAAGTCGCCTTCGCCCAGTCCACCCTGGGCCAGGAGCTGAAGCGCATGCTGAGCGAGGGTTCCGCCTCCAGCCGCACGATCGCCGACTTCGTGCTGCGCAACCCGGTGCGCGTCACGGCTTTCGGCATCGAAGAGCTGGCGGAACACTGCGCCGTTTCGAACGCCACCGCCAGCCGCTTTGCGCGCGACATCGGTTTCACCAACTACGCGGCGATGCGCAGCGAGATCGCCGCCACCATGCAGGGCATCCTGCAGCCGGTGGAAAAGCTGCGCAGCAATATTGAACGCGGCCAGGGCGCCAGTACGCCGGCCGTGGAAAGCCTGGACTACACCGTCGCCAACATCGGCGCCACGGCGCAGGCTCTGGACGCGGCCAGCCTGCACAAGGTGGTCGGCAAGCTGACCGCCGCGCGCACCGTCTACGTGATGGGCTTCGGCCTGTCCTCGCACTTGGCGGGCCTGCTGTCGCTGCACCTGCAGCCCTTCTGCCAGCATGTGGTGGAAGTGGCCGGCCACGGCGGCACCGAGGTCGCCGCCGGCCACCTCGCCAACATCACGCCCAAAGACGTGCTGGTGGTGATCTCGTTCCCGCGCTACGCGCTGGACGTGATCCGCCTGGCCGGGTTCGCCCGCAGCCGCGCCGCCTGCATCGTCTCGCTCACCGATTCTCCGGCTTCGCCCCTGGCGGAGCTGGCTGATGTAGCACTGTTTGCGCAAGCCACGCACCCGGTCCTGCCAAGCAGCTCCAGCGCCGCCCTGGCGCTGATCGAAGCACTGGTTGCCACCTTGATGGTGTCCAACAAGGACAACGTCGAGAAGGCGGCCCGCCTCACCGAAGCCATCTCCGCCTATCTGTACGGCGCAGAGGCCGGGAGAGTGAAACCCAAGAAGAGTCGATAACAGGAGAGAGTAATGAAGCAGAGACAGGTTCCGGCGCCAACGGTGCTGGCGGGATTGTTGCGCCTTGCGTTTGGCGCGATGGCATTGGGCGCGGCCGGCGCGGCGCTGGCGCAGGCCGAGGAAAGCAAGCTGCAACGGGTGGAAATCACCGGCAGCTCGATCAAGCGGCTGGATGCGGAAACGGCGCTGCCGGTGCAGGTGATCCGGCGCGAGGACATCGACAAGTCGGGCGTGACCACCGCCGCCGAACTGCTGGGCAAAGTATCGGCCAGCGCGGCCGGCCTGACCGACGGCGCCAGCTTCAGCGACATCTCGGGCCAGCGCGGCTTCAACGGCGCCAACCTGCGCGGCATCGGCGTCTCCTCCACCCTGGTGCTGCTGAACGGCCGCCGCCTGGCCAACTTCGCTTCGCCTGGCGCCAACGCCGGCGTCGACCTGAACGCCATCCCGGCCGCCGCCATCGCCCGCGTCGAAGTGCTGAAGGACGGCGCCTCCGCCATCTACGGCACCGACGCCATCGGCGGCGTGATCAACTTCATCACCCGCGCCGACTATACCGGCGCGGACGCCAGCCTGTACGGCAGCGCCACCCAGCACGGCGGCGCCGGCAAGACCATGGCCACCCTGTCGGGCGGCACCGGCAAGATCGCCGAGCAGGGCTACAACCTGTTCGCGGTGCTGGACTACCAGGACAACAAGCCGCTGCGCTCGGGCCAGCGCGACTGGATCGGCTCGGCCTACCAGCCCGACATCAACCTCGATGTCGGCAGCTCCAACACCTTCCCGGCCAATGTGCGCCGCGTGCGCGCCAACGGCTCGCCCACCGGTCCGCGCCTGAACCCTTCCGCGCCAAGCTGTAATCCGCCGGCCACCGTGTATGCGCCGGGCAGCTTCGTCGGCAGCCAGGCCTGCCTGTACGACTACATGCAGGACACCGAAATCTTCCCCGAGTCGAAACGCCTGTCGCTGCTGGCGCGCGGCGAGTTCGATGCCGGCAACGGCCACACCGTCTTTGCGGAAGCGCTGCACAACGTCACGCGCAGCACCTACCGTATCAGCCCGCTGACCATCACCAACCTGAACTACCCGCTGGCCGGCCAGTACTACCCGCACAGCCTGATCACCACCAATAAGACCGACCTGCGCGTCTCGATGCGCCTGGCCGAAGGCGGCAACCGCACCAACGAAGTCGAGTCCACCGCGCAGCGCCTGCTGCTCGGCGCCAAAGGCACGCTGGCCGGCTGGGACTACAACACGGCGCTGAACCACAGCGTCAACACGGTGGACGACCAGTACATCGACGGCTATGTGCGCACCAGCGCCTTCGACAGCGCCTTCGCCACCGGCAAGATCAATCCGTTCGGCGCCTCCGGCGCCGAAGGCCAGGCCCTGCTGAAGGCCGCCAAGATCAAGGACGCGGCGCGCCAGTCGCGCGGCACCACCAACGTGTTCGACGCCAAAGCCACGCGCGACCTGTTCGCCATGGCGGGCGGCACTGCGGCGGTTGCCGTCGGCGGCGAATACCGCAAGGAGAAGATGCGCTTCACGCCGTCGGCCCTGCTGGCTGCCGGCGAAATCCGCGGCGACGGCGCAGCGGCCGCCTTTGCCGGCGAGCGCACCGTGAAAGCGGCTTACGTGGAACTGAACCTGCCGTTCCTGGCCGGCGTCGAAACCCAGCTGGCCCTGCGCCACGACCGCTACGACGACTTTGGCGCCACCACCAATCCGAAGTTCGGCCTGCGCTGGCAGCCGGCCAAGGAACTGGTGCTGCGCACCTCGTACAGCGAAGGCTTCCGCGCGCCGTCGCTGTCGGACCTGTACAACCCGCCGCGCACCGGCCAGACCAACGGCATCTATAACGACCCGCTGGGCTGCATCAAGACCGCCACCCTCGACAACACCGGCAACCCGGACTACTGCGGCCTGCAGCCGGACAAACTGCTGGGCGGGCGCGCCGGCCTGAAGCCGGAAACCTCGAAGCAGTTCTCGGCCGGCGTCGTGTTTGAACCGCAGCGCAACCTGACCGCCACCCTGGACTACTGGAAGATCCGCAAGCAGGACGTGATCGTGGCGCCGGAAGGCTCCTACTTCAGCGACCCTGTGCGCAACGCCGCCTATATCGAGCGCGGCCCCGCCGATCCATCCCTGCCCGGCATTCCCGGCCCGATCCTGTCGATCGATTCGCGCCTGCGCAATATCGGCTCGCTGGAGACTTCCGGCCTGGACCTGGGCCTCAACTGGCGCAGCGCCGCCAGCGCCTGGGGCCGCGTCGCCGTCGGACTGACCGGCACCTATGTGCTGGACTACAAGACGCGCGAAGCCGATGCGCCCGAACTCAATGGCGCCGGCGTGTTCGCCAACGACCAGGTGGTGCAGCGCTGGCGCCATACGCTCAGTTTCGATTACGACCTGGGCCCGTGGGCGGCGACCTTGCAGCAGACCTTCTACTCGCACTACCGCGACCAAAACCCGAATCCGGATGGCAGCGAACGGCGCGTCAAGGCCTACCAGCTGTGGGACCTGACCGGCAGCTACGCCTGGTCGAAGGCGCTGCGCATCCGCGGCGGCATCCGCAACCTGCTCGACACCAACCCGCCGCGCTCGAACCAGATCTACAGCTTCCTGGCGGGCTACGATCCGAACTACACCGATTCGCGCGGGCGTTCGTTCTTCCTGTCGGCTAACTACAGCTTCCGCTGATGCGCCGCCAGTTCCTGAAAGCCGCCGGCGCCCTGCTGGCGGCGGCCGCCCTGCCGCGCGCAAGCGCGCAGGCGGCGCGCGCGGCGACGGGCGGCGCTGCCGGCGCCGTGCCCGCCGGCGCGCTGGTGATCATCGGCGGCGCGCTGCGTCCCGATACCGCCGATGTCTGGCAGCGCATCGTCGCGCTGGCAGGCGGCCCCGGCGCGCGCATTGCGGTGCTGCCCAGCGCCGCCGCGCGGCCCGAGCGCTCCGGCGCCAGCATCGCCGCCAACCTGAAGCGCCACGGCGCCGACGCCTTCGTGGTGCCGGTCGCCGTACGCCTGGCCGGCAGCGACTACCGCGCTCGCGCCGACGACGCCGAACTGGCGGAGTCGGTGCGCAGCGCGGGCGGCGTCTACTTCAGCGGCGGCGACCAGGCCCTGGTCACGCAGGCGCTGGTCCGTCCCGACGGCAGCCGCAGCGCCATGCTGCAAGCAGTGTGGGACGTGTACCAGCGCGGCGGCGTCATCGCCGGCACCAGCGCCGGCGCGGCGATCATGAGCAGCACCATGTTCCATGACCCGCGCCCGACGCTCGCCATGCTGCAGCACGGCGTGACGCCAGGGCGCGACCTGGCGCCCGGCCTCGGCTTCATCGGCGACCAGGTCTTCATCGACCAGCATTTCCTGGTGCGCGGCCGTTTCGCGCGCATGCTGCCGGCCATGCAGCACGCCGGCTATCGGCTTGGCCTCGGCATCGATGAGAACACGGCGGTGGTGGTGCGCGCGCAGCGCGAGCTGGAAGTAGTGGGCTACAAGGGCGTGCTGCTGGCCGACCTGACGCAGGCCAGCAGCGCGCCCGGCCCGTTCAACGTCAGCAACGCGCGCCTCAGCTACCTGGACCGAGGCGACCGCTACGACCTGGCCAGCGGCCGCCACACGCCGGCCCCGGACAAGGTCAATGGCCGCATCGACCCGGCGCGCCCCGCCCTGCGCGGACCGGTATATGCCAACGACGTGCTGGCCAACAACGCCATCGTCGAGCTGATGGAGCGCCTGATGGACGGCGACCAGCGCGAAGCGCTCGGCATCGCAGCCGGCGACCCGCGCACCGCGCCGCCGCAGCCGGCCTTCCATTTCCGCCTGTCGCGCGATGCGGCCAGCGTCGGCTACGCGTCCGATGTGGCGGAAGCATATTCCCTGCTCAATGTGCGGCTCGATGCCGCACCGGCTGCTCAGGGCGCGGCGAACAGGTAGTTGCAGCCCTGGTCGGCCGGGTCGCGCGCCATGATGCGGTCGTACAGGCCGGCGCGCTCGGTGATGATGCGCTCGAAGTCCTCCTGCAGCAGCAGGCGCGCCGCCAGCTGGCGCTCGGCGGCGGCGCGGGTGGCGGCGACAAAGGCTTCGCGGCTGGCGTAGCGCGCCTCCAGGCTTGGGCGCGGGTCGTTGGCGGCCTTGCGCTCGGCCTCGTTGCGCGCAAACGGCACGAAGCTGCCGTCGAAGCGCGAGGTGAAGCCGGCAAAACCGGTTTCCGGCGCGCGCAGGTTCCAGCCGGTATGGGTGCCGAGCGGCGCCTGCATCTCCACCAGGCGCACACCGCCACGGTCGTTGCCGTCGGCGTCCGGCGCCGGCACGCGCGTCTCGTATGCCACCTTCTGCAGCGGCGGCACGATGTCGGCGATGCCTTGCAGCGGGAAGCGCGCGCCGTAGTCCAGGCGCGGCTGGCGCAGGTTCTGCTCCGGCGGCGCAATGCCCGGCACGGCGGGGAAAGCCTTGCGGTAAGCCTCGACGGTGACCAGCGTGCCGTCCTCCAGGCGCGGGTAGGCGCTGGCGGGCGGCAAGGTGCCCTTGCTGGTCCATGCATCCAGCGCCAGCATCAGCGCGCGCATCGGCAGGTAGTGGTTGGTGGTCGAGACGCAGGCTGTAAACGGTGCGCGCGTGCGCGAGCGGCCGACGTAGTGCTGCGCGCCCATGAAGCCGTACACGCGCACATTGGCGGCCGGCCCCACATCGCCGCTGGCGTCGGGCGCAGTGGTCAGCAGCGAAGCGCCGCGGTTCCAGAATTCGGTCGAGGTGTTGGCGATGACGATCTTGGGCAGGCGGCCGCGCTTATCCTTCGCCTTGTCCAGCGTGGAGGCGGTGCGGCCCGTCAGCGGATCGCGCGAAGGCAAGCTGGTGAAGGGGAAGGCGTCGGCCGGATAATCGTGCTCCTCCAGCATGGACGGGTGGCGCGTCGGCTGCACGAAACGGCTGTTGAAGCCGGCCGAGCCGCCGGCGCCCGGCACCTGCAGGAAGGCGCCGTCGAAGGCCAGCCGGCCCTGCTCGTCCACATTCAAGCCATCGTGCAGCATGCGGCCGATCACGCGCGCCGACTGGCTGATGCCGAACACCAGCACGTTCTTCGGCGGCATGGCGTCCTCCACCGGGTTGTCGCGGAAGTACGCCAGCAGATCGCGAATGCCGGCCAGGCCGGCGCCGGTCACGCGCGGGTCCTTCGCCTCATAGCGCACTTCGTAAATGGCGCCGGGCTGGAAGCCGCCTTCCAGCTTGATGCGGCCCGGGCCGCCCGCCTGCTCCGGCGCCACAAACTGCCAGCGGGCGCGCGGCAGCACCTTGCGTTCGCCGCCCTGGCTGCTGCGTTCCGTCAGCACCGCGTGCGGATCGTCCGCCGTGGCCGGCTCGTAGGTCAGGCCGCGCATGCCGGCGTAGGTTGCCACCTCGGTGGCGGCGTTGACGATGAATTCGTTGGCCACCATGCCGCGCACGCCCTTCACCACCGGCGGCTTGAACACCAGCGGCCGCGCACCGGCCGCTTGCGGCGCCACGTCCCAGGTCCAGGCCGAGAACAGCATGCTGAAGCCATGCCGCATCAGGAAGCTGTCGCCCGCGTCTTCCGCCGTGGTGGGGTCGTTGTTCTTCGGGCTCCTGCCGTTGATCTGGCCCAGCATGGCGATGCCGCCGCGGTTGTTCACGTCGTACACCAGGGTGGTCGATTTGCCGTGCACGGGGCGCAGCAGCACGAACTCGCTGGAGAAGCGCACCATGCCGCGCTTGTCGCGCGGCGCGCGTTTCAGGTCGACGATGGACAGGTTGGGCGTGGCCTTCGGGTTCAGCGCGAAGTGCGCGATGCCGCGCAGTTTTTCATACTCGCCCACTTCGCCGAACTTCACGCCCGGCGCGAACGGCACGCGCTCGGTGATCTCGATGCGCTCGACGGCGGCCAAGGCGGGCGCCGCCAGCATGGCCAGGGAAACGGCCAGCGCCGCAGCGCGCGCGGGGGCGCTTGGCGCCTGGCGGTGGAATTTCTTCATCTGGTCATAGAAAGTAAAACGGGACCGCAAGGGTCCCGTTGGTTTATTCCGCTGCCGCGGTCTTCTTGGCGGCTGCCTTTTTGGCTGCCGGCTTCTTGGCCGCAGCTTTCTTGGCTGGCGCCTTTTTCGCCGCAGCCTTGGCGGCTGGCTTGGCTTTGGCTGGCGCCGCTGCCTCGTCCGCGCCTGCTTCGCCGCCGGCATCGGCCTTGGCCGCAGTCTTCTTGGCCGCAGCGCCAGGCTTGGCCTTGCGCTCCTCGAACTCGAAGCTGATCTTGCCGTCCTTGCCACGCACCAGGAAGGCCTTGAACGGCCGGCGGGTACGCTGCGAGATAAAGCCCGGCAGCAGGTCGGTCTTGCCCTCGTTGAGCAGCTTGGCCATCTGTTCCGGCAGGATCTCCTGCTGCAGGATGATGCGGCTGGAGCGGAAGTCGCAAGTCTTCGGCTTGGCTACCTGGTTTTCGCAGGAATAGGCCAGGCCCATCTCGTACACATTGCCGGCGCATTTCGGGCACGGGCCGACCGGGGTCTGGCCGGTGAAGTCGACGCCTTCGCCTTCCTCGCCTTCGTCATCGTTCTGGCCGAAATCGAACTCCAGCTTGTGGTTCTTGATCTCGTCGTCCTTGACGATGCGCAGGATGGCTGCGAACGGACGGCCCATCTTGGAGCGGAAGCCTTGCAGCGGGCCGATGGTGCGCTCGCGCAGCAGCTGTTCCACCTCTTCGATTTCGAACTGGCGGCCGCCCGGCACCTTGGTCATCGAGAACTCGCACTTGGTGCAGGCGAAACGGCGGTAGTTTTCCTTGACCACGCCGCCGCAGTTCGGGCACGGCGCCGACAGCGTCGCGTAATCGCCCGGGATGGTGTCGTCGGTGTATTCCTTGGCGCGCTTGACGATGATCTGGGTCATCTGCGCAATCTCGCGCATGAACTCCTCGCGCGAGATCTTGCCCTTCTCCATCTGCGACAGCTTGTATTCCCACTCGCCGGTCAGTTCCGGCGCGGTCAGCTCGTTCACGCCCAGGCCGCGCAGCAGCGTCATGAGCTGGAAGGCTTTCGCCGTCGGCATCAGTTCGCGCCCTTCGCGCAGCAGGTATTTCTCGGTCAGCAGGCCCTCGATGATGGCCGCGCGCGTCGCCGGCGTGCCCAAGCCCTTGCCGGCCATGGCATCGCGCAGCTCGTCGGAATCGACCAGCTTGCCGGCGCCTTCCATGGCCGACAGCAGGGTCGCTTCGGTGTAGCGTGCGGGCGGTTTGGTCGCCAGGCCGTTCGGCGTCACCTTCTCGGTCAGCACCTTCTCACCCTTGGCCACCGCCACCAGGTTGCCGCCGCCTTCCTTGTCGTCGTCGCCTGCGGCATCCTTGCCGTAGATCGCCAGCCAGCCCGGGTTGGTCATCACCTTGCCCTCGGTCTTGAACTGGTGGCCAGCCACTTCGGTGAAGCGGGTGGTGACCAGGAATTCCGCCGCCGGGAAGAACACCGCCATGAAGCGGCGCGTCACCAGGTCGTACAGCTTCTGCTCAGGCTCGCTCAGGCCCTTCGGCTGGATGCCGGTCGGGATGATGGCGAAGTGGTCGCTGATCTTCGTGTTGTCGAAGATGCGCTTGTTCGGCTTGACCCAGCCCTTGTCCAGGATCTGCTTGGCGAACTGGTTGTAGTTGTGGTTTTCCTTGATGACTTCCAGCGTCTGCTTGACGGTTGGCAGGTAGTCTTCCGGCAGGTGGCGCGAATCGGTACGCGGGTAAGTCAGCACCTTGTGCTTTTCGTACAGCGCCTGTGCCAGACCAAGAGTATTCTTTGCGGAGAAACCGAAACGCGAGTTGGCTTCACGCTGCAGCGAGGTCAGGTCGAACAGGCCGGGCGACATCGAGGTGGTCGGCTTGGACTCCTCGGTGACATTGCCCTGCTTGCCCTTGCAGGCCAGCGCGATCGAGTCGGCGGCGGCCTTGCTCCACAGGCGCTCGGCGCGCTTCTCCGGATCGTGCTCGTCCTTCTTGAAATTGGTGTCGAGCCAGCGCCCTTCGTACACGCCGGCGGCGCACACGAACTCGGCGCGCACTTCCCAATAGTCGCGCGAGACGAATTTCTTAATCTTCTCTTCGCGCTCGACCACGATCGACAGGGTCGGCGTCTGCACGCGGCCCACGGTGGTCAGGTAGAAGCCGCCCTCTTTCGAGTTGAAGGCGGTCATGGCGCGGGTGCCGTTGATGCCGATCAGCCAGTCCGCTTCCGAACGGCAGCGCGCCGCATCGGCCAGCGGCAGCATTTCCTCGTCGCTGCGCAGGTGGGTGAAGCCGTCGCGGATCGCGGTCGGCGTCATCGATTGCAGCCACAGGCGCTTGACCGGCTGCTTGGCCTTCGCATTCTGCGCGATCAGGCGGAAGATCAGCTCACCTTCGCGGCCCGCGTCGCATGCGTTAATCAGGGTGGTAACGTCCTTGCGCTTGATCAGCTTGTTCAGCACCTTGAGGCGCGATTCAGTCTTGGCGATCGGGTTCAGCGCGAAGTACGGCGGGATCATCGGCAAATGGGTGAACGTCCATTTGCCGCGCTTGACGTCGTGCTCTTCCGGCACGGCGATTTCCAGCAGGTGACCCACTGCGGAGGACAGCACGTAGTCGTCGGATTCGAAATACTCATCGTGCTTGCTGAAGCCGCCAAGGGCTTTCGCGATGTCGTTCGCGACAGAAGGTTTCTCAGCGATGATGAGGGCTTTACTCATATTTATAGTTCTCGTCGGTGTATGCGGCAGGGCGCATCATACAACATTCGTAAGTAAGCGCAGGCAAAGTGATAGCGCCTGGGCATCATTGCTGCGAATATTATTACGGAAACGGCCGGCGCAGGGCAACGCTGGCAAGAGTGCGCTTAGTGCAACAGGCGTGGCGCCTGGTCTTCCTCGGCGCCGAACAGGTCGTCGAACATCAGGGCGTCCGGCTCCTTGCCCTGGCTCCACAGCAGCATCAGCACAATGATTTTCAGCTTGCCGAGCGAAACCGGCGCCTCGTCCAGCGCCAGGGCGCGTTCGATGACGATTTCACGTTGCAGCGGGGACAGCAGGCCGGCGCTTTCCAGGAACTGGATGAAGCCAATGGCAGGCGCGCCGAGTACATCGAGTTCCTGGCGCACGTAGAAGCGCGTGCCCGTCGAGGCGGCCGTGAGCGACTGCTCGACGCCAGCCATGGCGGCGAGATCGTTCAGCCAGACCAGCGCCTCGGAAATCTCGACGTCGTCGAAGCCGACGGCGGAGAGTTTCTTTGCCAATGCTGCAGGTTCGGGGCAGGCATCGGGGCGGTAATAGGTCTCGTACAGGTAAACCAGGATGTCAAACATGGCGCTACTTTAGCAGCATCTGCGCGCCCGGCACAAGCTTCGCGGCGGTTCAGGGGGCTTTCAGGCGCTGGAAAGCACCGCCCGGCAACCTTTCCACCACACCGGCCAGTTCTAAAGTTAACAAGCTTGCCTGCATATCACTTGGGTCAAGTTGCAACCTTGATGCAAGTTCATCGGCGCCTATCGGATCGTAACCAAGCGCCTTCAGCAAGCCTTGCGCCAGCTCGTCCAGCGCGGTGTCGTCCGCCCCGCCCAGCACGCCGGCCGGCCCCAGGCCGAGGTCTTGCAGCAAATGCCCGGGCGACGCCACCAGGCGGCCGCCGCTGCGGATCAGGTCATGGCAGCCCACCGATTGCGGCGCATGCACCGAGCCGGGCAGCACGAATACTTCGCGTCCCGCCTCCAGCGCCGCATACGCCGTGATCAGCGAGCCCGACTTGACGGCCGCTTCCACCACCAGCGTGGCGCGCGCCATGCCGGCGATGATGCGGTTGCGGATCGGGAAATGCTCGGCGCGCGCGTGCGTGCCCAGCACGAACTCGCTGAGCAGGCAGCCTTCTTCCGCAATGCGGTGCGCCAAAGCGGCGTTGCGGCGCGGGTAGATGCGGTCGATGCCGGTGCCGATCACGGCCACCGTGCTGCCCCGGCCCGCCAGCCCGCCCTCATGCGCGGCGGCATCGATGCCGAGCGCCAGCCCGGACACCACCAGCAAGCCCGCCTGCGACAGCGCTTCGGCGAAATGGCGGGCGTTGGCCTTGCCCTGCGTGGTCGCCTTGCGCGCGCCCACCACCGCCACCGCCTCGCGCTGCAGCAGGCTGGGGTCGCCCTTGGCGTGCAGCAGCAGGGGCGGGTCGGCAATGTGGCGCAGGCAAGGCGGATACGCTGGGTCGCCCAGCAGCACCAAATGGTTGCCGGGATGGCTGGCCCAGTCCAGCGTGGCTTCGGCCAGGCGCAGGAAGCGCTCCGGCATCGGCCCGGCCAGCAGGCGCGCGGCCTGGCGTGAAATGGCCTCGCCACCGCCGCCGTCCTCAAAGCGCGGCAGCCAGTTCCATGGCCGCGCCCTGGACTTGGGCGGCGCCGGGCCGAACGCCACCTCGGTGCCGGGCGTGGCATGCGAACGCGCCGGCGGCTCGGCGTCATTGCGCGCAGGCGGACCGGCCAACAGCAGGTTGGCGGCATTAAAAACAGCGTGGGGAGACTTGTAATACTGGAGCAGCTCGTACGCTGCGTGGCGGCTGACGCCCGGCGAGTTTGCCAGGCGCAGCCATGCTGCCAGGGTATCGATATCCTGGCAGGCGCGGGTGGGGGCGTCCGTGTCCTGCACGGCCATGGGATTTACTCCGCTGTCTTGGCGACATCCCCCACGACGATCGGTTCAGTCACCTGCATGATCAAGCCGTACGACACCTTCTTGAACACGCGGAAGATAAACAAGCTGCCCACACGCTCGTCCGGCAGCTTGACCTGCGGCTTGTTCAATCCGTGCCAGGCTTTCTGGCCGCCCGGATCGACCACCGTCTCACCCCGATGGTACAGCTGCAGCACGGAACCGACATCGAGTCCGTCAAGCTTTCCGCGATTAATGCTGACAACCTGGTTCTGGCCGGCGTGCGTGACACCGCCGTAGATCGCCAGCACGTGGGCATTGATCTCCGTTTCCGGAGGATGCGGCACATAATTTTGCATCGGCATCGGCGGCATCGCCATCAGCATATCGCCCTTGCCCATTTCCTCCTTGGCGCTCTGCACCACGAAGGTATGCACATCGCTGCCGGCCTCGGCCGGCGCTTCGAGCTTCAGGGTGCCCAGGTAGAACGCCTCCTGCGCCACCACAGCCTTGGTGATCGGGTCTTTCAGCGGTTTGCCCGGACGGAACACCTGGAACGAGGTGCCGCCCTTCAGGTCGCCGCGCACATAGGCTTTGTCATCCTTGCCCAGGTAAACCCGGTTGCCGCGCGTGGCGATGATGCGCGGCGCATTCTTCAGTTCATCTTCTTCGATGATCAGCGGCTGGCTCAGGAACGGCTCGATCACGCCGGACGGGATCGATTGCACCGCATCCTTGCCCAGGCCCTGCATGCGCAGCTGCGGCGACAATTGCATGTCGCCGGCGCCGCCGCCGTTGCCGCCGACCTTGGTGCCAAGGCGCAAGCGGCCAGCGGCACGGTCGAACCAGACCACCTGCCCCGGGTAAATCCAGTGCGGGTTGGCAATCTCTTCTTTGTTCATGCCCCAAACCTGCGGCCAGCACCAAGGCTTGTCGAGGAAGGTGCCGGCAATACCCCACAGGGTATCGCCTTTGACGACGGTGTGGCTGTCCGGAGCGTTAGGCTTGAATTCGCAAACGAGCGGTTTGGCCTGTGCCGAGACGGCCGTCACACCGCAAAACAGGGCAGCGGCCAACAGGCGGCTGCTGCTTGTGCTAAAATTTTTCATTGATATATCCGTTAGGTGCGGCAATGACGGAAGGCCTGAAAGGCTTGCCTCACTGAATCAAATTCTGCCCATATTACCCTGATCAAGCAAGGAAATCGTGTCACAGGAGCAACCGTGCACACGTTATATGAGCCGTTTACCGCATATTCGCTGCATAATTATTGTCGTTTGACCAAGATCTGACCCGTGAAACTGAATATTCTCCGCTACCCTGATCCCCGCCTGCACAAGGTCGCCAGACCCGTCGCCGTCTTTGACGAGCGCCTGGCCAAACTGGTGGATGACATGGCGGAAACCATGTACGACGCACCAGGCATCGGCCTGGCTGCCACCCAGGTTGACGTGCACGAGCAGGTGGTCGTGATCGACATTACCGAAGACAAATCCGGCCTGACCGCCTTCATCAACCCGGAAATCCTGTGGTCGAGCGAAGACAAACAGGTGTACGACGAGGGCTGCCTGTCCGTGCCCGGCATCTACGACGGCGTGGAACGCCCGTCCAAGGTGAAAGTGCGCGCCTTCAATGTGAAAGGCGAAGCCTTCGAATTGGAAGCCGACGGCCTGCTGGCAGTCTGCATCCAGCACGAGATGGACCACCTGAAAGGCAAGGTCTTCGTCGAGTACCTGTCCCCCTTGAAACGCAACCGTATCAAGACCAAGCTGCAAAAAGAAGAACGTGGCATGCAGCGCGAAGAAGCCCTGCGCGCCTCTGGCCGCCGTTACTGATACCAGCGGGGGAAGCATGAAAGTGATCTTCGCGGGCACGCCGGAATTCGCGGCCGTCGCCCTCCAGGCCCTGCACGAAGCAGGTTTCGAGATTCCCCTAGTCCTGACCCAGCCCGACCGCCCGGCGGGCCGCGGCATGCAGCTGCAGCCGTCGGCGGTCAAGCAATACGCCGTCCAGCACGGCATTGAAGTGCTGCAGCCGCTGTCGCTGCGCATGGACGCCAAAGACCCGCAGCGCGCCGAGGAAGCGAAAGCCGCCCATGCGCGCCTGCTGGCGACCGACTACGACGTGATGGTGGTGGCCGCCTACGGCCTGATCCTGCCGCGCTCCACGCTCGACATCAAGCCCTGCCTCAATATCCACGGCTCCCTGCTGCCGCGCTGGCGCGGCGCCGCCCCGATCCACCGCGCGATCGAAGCGGGCGACGCCGAGACCGGCGTCACCATCATGCAGATGGAAGAAGGCCTGGACACCGGCCCCATGCTGCTGATCGAACGCACCCCGATCACGCCGCAGGACACCACCGCCACCCTGCACGACAAGCTGGCCGCCATGGGCGCCCAGATGATGGTCAAGGTGCTGCGCAAGATGGAGCAAGGCGTGGTGGAAGCGGTGCCGCAGCCCGAGCAAGGCGTCACCTACGCCAACAAGATCCTGAAGGAAGAAGCGGCGCTCGACTTCAGCCAGAGCGCGCGCGAGATCAGCCGCAAGATCCGCGCCTTCAACCCCTTCCCCGGCGCGCATGGCGATGTCGGCGGCACGGTGGTCAAGCTGTGGGGCGCGGAAGTGCTGGAAGAAAGCAGCAGCGCCGCGCCCGGCCAGGTGATTGCGGCCGACGCCCAGCACGGCATCATTGTCGCCTGCGGCGAAGGCGCGCTGCGCCTGACGCAGCTGCAAAAGCCGGGCGGCAAACGCCTGCCCGCCGCAGAGTTCATCAAAGGCTTCCCGCTCGACGGGCAGCGCTTCCAGTAAATGGACCAACTCGCGGCGCTGCGTGCGCTCCGCCGCGTAGTTGAACTGGGCAGCTTCACGGCTGCCGCCGACGCCCTCGGCATATCTCACACCATCGTCTCGCGCCAGGTGCGCCAGCTCGAAGAGCATCTCGGCGCCCAGCTGCTGAACCGCACCACACGCCGCTTCGCCCTGACCGACGCCGGCCGCGACTACTACGAAGCCGCGCGCCAGGTGCTCGACACCCTGGACGACGCCGACCGCAACATCGGCCGCCACCAGGCCGAACCCACCGGCACCCTGCGCATCAACGCCCCCATGGCCTTCGGCACCATCGAAGTCGCGCAATGGCTGCCCGGCTTCATGGCCAGGTACCCCGGCCTGCAAGTGGACCTGGTGTGCAACGACCGCATGGTGGATCTGATCGAAGACGGCTTCGACGTCGCCCTGCGCCTGGCGCGCGAGCTGCCCGATTCCACGCTGGTGGCGAAGCGCCTCGCCAGCAGCAAGGTGGTGCTGGCCGCCAGCCCTTCCTACCTGCGCCAGCACGACGCCCCCGCCACGCCATCCGACCTGGCGCAGCACAACTGCCTGGTCTACACCGCCGCCGCCCGCCCCAACGAATGGACCCTGGCCGGACCCGACGGCGCCGAACAGACAGTGACCGTGCGCGGCACCCTGCAGGCCAACACCAATATCGCCCTGCGCGCGGCGGCAGTGGCGGGTCTTGGAATCGCCAACGCCGCCGCCTTCATCCTGCGCGAAGAACTGGCGCGCGGCACGCTGGTGGAAGTCCTGCCCGGCTACACCGTAAAGCCGCGCGAGCTGTACGCCCTGTATCCGCAGAACCGCCACCTGTCGCCCAAGGTACGCGCCTTCGTCGACTACGCCGCCAGCGTTTACATCAACATCTTCTGAACCGCGCGGAACTGCTGCGTCAGCCCGCCCCAGCCCCAGGCCGCCGGACGCGCATCATCGATGTGGATATAGCTCACCTCATGCAGCTCGCCCAGCAGGTCCTGCAGATCCTTATAGACCGCCGCGATATAGGCCGCCTTCTCGTTCGCCGTATTGGTTTCATCGGTGATTTTGATATCAAAGAAAAAACTCGACTTCCCCAGTTCCACCAGCGACTCGCCGCCCACGAACCACTGCTCGCGCGGCGTGTAATGGACTGCGATGGCAGTCAGCGCCGGCGCCTTATGCAAGATCGCAGCCGTATGTTTCATCAGGATGTCGCTGACCTTCTTGGCCGGCACTTTGTCTGGGGTGCCGCTGACGGTGATATTCAGGATAGGCATTTTGGATCTCCTTCAAGTAGTGGGTTGATGGAGCCATCTTATAAAGCCCGCCGCCCCTTTGGTAGCAGTCTGTCAACACAAGATTTGTGCCGTTCCAGCACAAATGTCCGTCCTGGGGTCAGGAAGAAAAGTGGACATTTCCCACAAGAAATGTCCACTTTTCTTCCTGACCCCAGGACGGACATTTCGAATAAGCAAATGCCGAATTTGTATCGGTGGGTGGCGGGCCTTCGCGGGGGAAAATGCTGCTTTGCCGTATAATTTCAGGTCCTCGTTGCCAAACCCTTGATTTCAAAATGACTATCCAGACCCGTCCAACTTCCAAGACCGAAGCCCAGCTGCGCGAAATGCTCGCGAAGCGCATCATGTTCCTGGACGGGGCGATGGGTACCATCATCCAGCAGTACAAACTGGATGAGCAGGCTTACCGCGGTGAGCGCTTCAAGGATTTCGCTGCGCCGGAGGGCAGCGGGCATCGCGAACTTTTCGTCAAAGGCAATAACGAGCTGCTGACCCTGACCCAGCCGCATGTGATCCAGGAAATCCATGAGCGCTACCTGGCCGCCGGCGCCGACCTGATTGAAACCAATACCTTCGGCGCCACCTCGATCGCGCAGGACGATTACTTCATGGCCCACCTGGCCTATGAAATGAACGTGGAGGCGGCAAAACTGGCGAAGGCGGCGACCGCCAAGTATTCGACCCCGGACAAGCCGCGCTTCGTCTGCGGCGCGCTGGGCCCGACGCCGAAGACCGCTTCCATTTCGCCGGACGTGAACGATCCGGCGGCGCGTAACGTGACCTTCGACCAGCTGGTGGCGGCCTACTACGAGCAGGTGCGCGGCCTGGTGGACGGCGGCGCCGACGTGCTGCTGGTGGAAACCATCTTCGATACCCTGAACTGCAAGGCGGCGCTGTTCGCCATCGACCAGTACTTCGACGAGCGTCCGGACATCGAGCGCCTGCCGCTGATGATCTCGGGCACCGTGACCGATGCTTCCGGCCGCATCCTGTCCGGCCAGACCGTGCCGGCTTTCTGGAACTCGGTGCGCCACGCCAGGCCGCTGACCATTGGCCTGAACTGCGCGCTGGGTGCGACCCTGATGCGTCCTTACGCCGAGGAGCTGTCGCAGATCGCCGATACCTTCGTCTGCATCTACCCGAACGCCGGCCTGCCCAACCCGATGAGCGATACCGGCTTCGATGAGCTGCCGGAAGACACGTCGCGCCTGCTGCGCGAGTTCGCCGATGCGGGCTTCATCAACGTGGCCGGCGGTTGCTGCGGCACCACGCCCGACCACATCGCGGCGGTCGCGAAACTGCTCTCCACCGCCACGCCGCGCGCCGTGCCGCATGTGCCGGTGGCGCAGCGCCTGTCCGGCCTGGAGCCGTTCACGATCGACGACGATTCGCTGTTCGTCAACGTGGGCGAGCGCACCAATGTGACCGGCTCGAAGGCTTTCGCGCGCATGATCCTGAACGAGCAGTACGACGAGGCGCTGTCCGTGGCGCGCCAGCAGGTGGAGAACGGCGCGCAGATCATCGACATCAATATGGACGAGGCGATGCTGGATTCCCAGGCCGCCATGACCCGCTTCCTGAACCTGATCGCGTCCGAGCCTGACATCTCGCGCGTGCCGATCATGATCGACTCCTCCAAGTGGTCGGTGATCGAGGCGGGCCTGAAGTGCGTGCAGGGCAAGGCCGTGGTGAACTCGATCTCGCTGAAGGAAGGCGAAGACGAATTCATCCGGCAGGCCAAGCTGTGCCGCCGCTACGGCGCCGCCGTGATCGTCATGGCCTTCGACGAAACCGGCCAGGCCGATACCTATGCGCGCAAGATCGAGATCTGCGCCCGCGCCTACAAGGTGCTGACCGAGAAAGTCGGCTTCCCGCCGGAAGACATCATCTTCGACCCGAACATCTTCGCCGTGGCGACCGGCATCGAGGAACACAACAACTATGCGGTGGACTTCATCGAGGCCACGCGCTGGATCAAGAACAACCTGCCGCATGCGAAGATCTCCGGCGGCGTGTCGAACGTGTCCTTCTCCTTCCGCGGCAACGACCCGGCGCGCGAGGCGATCCATACCGTGTTCCTGTACCACGCCATCAAGGCCGGCATGACCATGGGCATCGTCAACGCGGGCATGATCGGCGTCTACGACGACTTGCCGGCCGAGCTGCGCGAGCGCGTGGAAGACGTGGTGCTGAACCGCCGCGAAGACGCCACCGAACGCATGATCGAATTCGCGGCGACGCTGAAGGGCGGTGCCAAGCAGGAGGCGGCCAACCTGGAGTGGCGCAATGCGCCGGTGGAGAAGCGCCTGGCGCATGCGCTGGTGCACGGCATCACCCAGTTCATCACCGAGGACACGGAAGAGATGCGCCAGCAGGTGTTCGCTTCCGGCGGCCGTCCGATCAACGTGATCGAGGGCCCGCTGATGGATGGCATGAACATCGTGGGCGACCTGTTCGGCCAGGGCAAGATGTTCCTGCCGCAGGTGGTGAAGTCTGCGCGCGTGATGAAGCAGGCCGTGGCCCACCTGATCCCGTACATCGAGGAAGAGAAAAAGGCCGAGGAAGCGCGCACCGGCATCGTGGCCAAGCCGAAGGGCAAGATCGTGATCGCCACCGTGAAGGGCGACGTGCACGATATCGGCAAGAACATCGTGTCCGTGGTCCTGCAGTGCAATAACTTTGAAGTGGTGAACATGGGCGTGATGGTGCCGGCATCCGAAATCCTGGCCAAGGCCAAGGCGGAGAACGCGGACATCATCGGCCTGTCCGGCCTGATCACCCCGTCGCTGGAGGAAATGGCGCACGTGGCGAAAGAGATGCAGCGCGACGAGCACTTCCGCATGCTGAAGATCCCGCTGCTGATCGGGGGCGCCACCACCAGCCGTGCCCACACGGCGGTGAAGATCGCCCACAATTACGAAGGCCCGGTGGTGTACGTGCCGGATGCGTCGCGCTCCGTTTCGGTGGCGCAGTCGCTGCTGACGGAAGAGCAGCGCCACAAGTTCGTCGAGGAACTGGACCACGATTACGCCCGCATCCGCGAGCAGCACGCCAACAAGAAGGCGCTGCCGAGCGTGTCGCTGGAGACCGCGCGCGCCAACAAGATGAAGCTGGAGTTCACCCCGGTGCGCCCGAAGTTTGTCGGCCGCCGCGTGTTCAAGAACGTGGACCTGGCGACCATCGCCGAGTACATCGACTGGGGCCCGTTCTTCCAGACCTGGGACCTGGCGGGCCCCTTCCCTGCCATCCTGACCGATGAAGTGGTGGGCGAGGCGGCGACCAAGGTGTTCGAGGAAGGCAAGGCGCTGCTGAAGAAGATCATCGAAGGCCGCTGGCTGACCGCCAACGGCGTGATCGCGCTGCTGCCGGCGAATACGGTCAACGACGACGATATCGAGGTCTATACCGACGAGACGCGCAGCGAAGTGGCCTTCACCTACTACGGCCTGCGCCAGCAGGGCCTGAAGCCGGTGATCGATGGCGTGCAGCGTCCGAACCAGTGCCTGGCGGACTTCATTGCGCCGAAGGATTCGGGCAAGCAGGATTACATCGGCATGTTCGCGGTGACGGCGGGCCTGGGCATCGAGAAGTATGAGAAGCGCTTCGAGGATGCGCATGACGATTATTCGTCGATCATGCTGAAGTCGCTGGCGGACCGCCTGGCGGAGGCCTTTGCGGAGTATATGCACGAGCGTGTGCGTAAGGACCTGTGGGGCTATGCGGCGGACGAGGCGCTGTCCAATGAGCAGCTGATCAAGGAGGAGTACCGCGGTATCCGCCCGGCGCCGGGTTATCCGGCCTGCCCTGAGCATACGGTGAAGAAGGATGTGTTCCGTGTGCTGGCGGCGGAGGAAATCGGGATGGAGCTGACCGAGTCGTTTGCAATGTTCCCGGGCGCGGCGGTGTCGGGCTTCTACTTCGCGCATCCGGAGGCGAAGTATTTCGTGGTTGGTAAGGTTAATGAGGACCAGGTGCTGGATATGGCTGCCCGGCGCGGTGTGGCGAAGGAGCAGCTGGAGCGCTGGTTGGCGCCTAACCTTTGAACCCGGTAAACCTGGGTCAGACCCAAGGGTCTGACCCTTGGGTCTGACCCTGCCTTACCGGGTCTGGGCGCGGAAGCGCCAGATCGCCAGCGCCCCGAACACCGCAGCAAACGCCAGCTGCACGCCCGCAGCCTGCAGCGCCACATCCATCCCCAGACCGCGCCAGGTCATCGCATCCAGCCCATCAACCGCCCAGCGCGTCGGCACGATCAGCGTTGCGCGCTGCATCCAGGCCGGGAACACGAAAGTCGGCACCCATGCCCCGCCCAGCATCACCAGGATCAGGGTCGCGAAAGTCGCCAGCCCGCGCGCCGCCTCCGGCGTCTTGCCGAAAGCCGCGATCAGCAGCCCGAACGCCGCCGTCATCAGCGAGAACGCCACCGCCACCAGCGCGAAGCCGGCGACATTCGTGATCTCCACCTTAAAGATCAGCATGGCGCAGGCAAAGATGGCCACCAGCAGCGCTGCGGCAATCAAGGCCCCCGACAGCGCGCGCGACAGGAGCACCTGCGTCATCGTGATCGGCGCCGCCAGCAGGCGGTTCCAGATCCCCATGCGGCGCGCCAGCAGGATGCCAATGCCCACATCGATCCCCATGAACAGGATGAACTGCACGCCCATGCCGGCGAACGCGTGCGAATAGGCGTTGTACTTCGGCCCCGAGCTGAGCGCCTCGTCCCTGGTGGTGAAGGGCACGGTCAGGTTGCCGCCGCCGCTGGCCACGGTGCGTTCGCTGTCCACCTTGGACGCCTCATGCTCCTGGTACTTCTTCAAGCCGCCCAGCAGGCCAAGCAGCGCGTCCTTGTCGGCGCTGGCTGGCACTTCATCCAGCTGTTTCAGGCTGGCGTCGGTGAACCTGCCGCCGGACGCGCCCATCACCTCCCCGGTCACGCCCTGCATCACGTGCTGCGTCAGCAAGCCCTTCACCATCGCCAGCACGGTGGTCTGCGATGGATCGTAATACAGCGGCAGCTGCGGCTTGCTGCCCGGCTGGAACAGCGACTGGCCGGCGGCATCGCCAAAGCCGGCGGGAATCACCACCGCCACCATCAGCTTGCCGGCGCGGACTTTCTCCTGCGCCTCCTGCAGGCTCAATTCGCTCACCTGCAGCGCCGTATCGGCCTTCAGCGCAGCGCCGATCTTGCGGCCGATGATGCTGCTGTCCTGCTGCACCAGGCCGATTTCCAGTTTGCTGTTGCTGCCGCCGCCGGCGCCACCGAACAGGGAGCCGAAGAAGGCCGCCAGCACGATCGGCATCAGCAGGTTCAGCATCAGCGCGCGCTTGTCGTTCAGGTACAGGACCAGGTCCTTGCGGATCATTGCAAAAATTGCTGTCATGGGGATTCCTTAGTCGCGCAGGCTGCGGCCGGTCAGGGTGAGGAAGATGTCTTCCAGCTTGGTGCGGGCGGTGGAGAAGTGGGCCAGCGCGTGGCCCTGCTCGTCCAGCCAGCGCAGCACGCGCGCGGCATGCGCGCTATCGTGCAGGCTGATGTCGAAATGGGCGCCATTGCGCCGTATGCCCGCCACGCCTGCCTGCGTTGCCAGGGCCGCCACCAGCGACTCGGCGGCCGCCTGCGCCGCCGCCCCCGCGCCGGCGGCCGGATGGCTGGCCGCCAGCTCCACCTGCAGCGCGGCCTGCCCCGGCAAGCGGCGGTACAGCTCCTCCGGCGACGCATCGGCCAGCACCTTGCCATGGTCGATGATCACGATATGGTCGGCCAGGCGCTCCACCTCCTCCATGTAGTGGCTGGTGTAGATCAGCGAGCGGCCCTGCGCCTTCAGCGTTTCCAGCGTCTCGAAAATGGCGTTGCGGCTTTGCGGGTCGACGCCCACGGTCGGCTCGTCCAGGATCAGCAGCTGCGGGTCGTGCAGCAGCGCCGCGCCGATGTTCAGGCGGCGCTTCATGCCACCGGAGAATGTGGACGGCTTGTCGCGCGCGCGGTCCGACAGGCCGACCAGCGCCAGCACTTCTTCCGCGCGCCGCGCCAGCGCGGCCCCGCTCAAGCCGTACAGTGCGCCGAACAGCTTAAGGTTGCCAATGGCCGGCAAGTCCTCATACAGCGCCAGGTCCTGCGGCACCAGGCCCAGTTTGGCCTTGGCGGAGCTGGCGCCCTGCCCGATCGGCATGCCGTCCAGCGTTACGCTGCCGCTGTCGGCGCTGATCAAGCCACAGATCATGCTGACCGTGGTGGATTTTCCCGCGCCGTTCGGCCCCAGCAAACCGACGGTCTGCCCGCGCTGCACCTGGAACGAAACGCCATCGACCGCGCGCCGCTTCCCGAAAGACTTGCATAGTCCACTGACACTTAACACAAACCGCCTCCACAAAAAAAACGGCGCCGCTACTGCGGCGCCGCTGCCGGTGCCCGCGCCATCAAAGCGCGTATCGCACCACGTTGTCACTCCATTCGAATGCCGACATCTCCAGCTCCACCAGCTCCTCGGTCGAGATGGCCAGTTCGGCCAGCGCCGGCAGGATGCTGCTGTCCATGTCCTCCAGCCGCTCGATGCATTCGGCCAGCTTGAGCAGGTCGCCGAAGAAGCCGCCGCGGAACATCAGCGCTTCGCCGACCTCGTCGCCCATCGGGATCTGCGCCAGGATTTCCTTCATCGGAATGCCGAACAGCGTATCCATCAGCGACATGATGCCGACCGTGAAAGCGATGTCGGCCACATGGCGGTGCGCCGGGCGCAGCTTGGTGGCCAGCAGCTCCAGCAGGCGGCCGCGCGTGGTGGCCAGCATGAGCAGCGGCGTCATCGAGTGGCCGCGCTTGCCCGGTTCCGCATACAGCATGATCTGCAGCCAGCGCTGCAGCTGGCGGCGGCCCAGGATATGCACGGCCTGGCTCAGGGAATCGATGCGCTGGCGCGCGCCCACGGCCGGCGTATTCACCAGGCGCAGCAGGTTCAGCGCCAGCGAGACATCCTTCTTGATGGCGCGTTCGATATCGGCGTTGTCGGCTTCCGAGGTGACGAGCGTCATCAGCTCCATCACCGCCATTTGCGACGGCGACAGCTTCTTGCCGCTCATGATGACTGGCTTGGCGAAGTAATAGCCCTGGAAGTAGTCGCAGCCCAGGTCCAGGCAGTTCTTGAATTCGTCGCGGTTTTCGACCTTGCTTGCCACCAGCTTCTTGCCGTCCTGCTTGAAGCGCGACGCCAGCTTGACCAGGCCGTC
Organism: Pseudoduganella sp.; assembly: GCF_041914865.1. Classification (NCBI taxonomy): domain Bacteria; kingdom Pseudomonadati; phylum Pseudomonadota; class Betaproteobacteria; order Burkholderiales; family Oxalobacteraceae; genus Pseudoduganella; species Pseudoduganella sp. Next base: position 53,041 of record NZ_JAYSCO010000028.1, read on the forward strand.
CAGCGGCAGGTCGCGCATCGAAAGCTTGATGTACTCGACCATCGGCAACAGCGTGGCCAGCTGCGCGGAGTCGGGATTGATCTCGTCCAGCGAGAAGCGGAAGCCATGGCTGACCAGTTCCGACATGCGCGCCACGACGGCGGGCGCCAGCGCAGCCGCGCCGCTCACTTCCAGCACCAGCTTTTCGCGCGGCAGAAAGCCGAAGATATCGCTCAGGATGGCGTCGGCATCAACATTGACGAAGCCGATGGCGTCGCCGATCGTGCGCTCCATGCCCAGTTGCGCGGCATGCGCGACGACTGCGGCGGTGGCGCACAGCGGCGAGGTATTGATGTTGGCGGGCCCGACTGGAGCGTTGCGAAAAAGCAACTCGTAGCCAAACAGGGCCTGGTTCCGGTCCAGGATAGGCTGCCGGCCCAGATAGAATTCGCGCACTTTCAGGCTCTGGGAAGCCGCATCGGTGCTGGAAAGGTCGATCATAGGGAAATTCCTGACGTGTCCTGACATTTTGGCATCAAATCTTTCCCCTGTCTGTCTAAATTTGTTCGAAGTCCCTTTTCTGCGGCAGGCCATCCACAAAGCATTTCATCTCGCCCGGGGTGAAGGCAGTCCATTGCTCATTGGTAGTTAGTGGCTGGGTCACGATCACGGCGACGCGGTCGTTCGGGGTGGTGACCTGGGAAAAGTCCACGCTCAAATCCTCATCGGACAGCTTGGCCTTATCGAACGGGTGCTGGCGCACGATGTAGTGCAGGTGGGTCGAGCAATGCGCGAACAGGGCGCGGCCGTCGGACAGCATCATGTTGAAGGTGCCGTGCGCCGCGATATTGCGCACGGTCTTCTCGATCTGCGCGCGCAGCATCGGCAGCGGCGGGCAGGTATCGCCAAAGCGCTCGCTCAGGTCCTGCAGGATCAGGCAGAAAGCTTGCTCGCTGTCGGTGGTGCCGACCGGGCGGAAAGGCCCGTGCAGCACCGGCGCGAACTCCTTCAGGTCGCCGTTATGCGCGAACACCCAGTAGCGCCCCCACAGCTCGCGCACGAAGGGGTGGCAGTTCTCCAGCATGACCTCGCCCTGCGTGGCCTTGCGGATGTGGGCGATCACGTTCTTCGACTTGATCGGGTAATTCTTGATCAGCTCCGCGATCGGCGAATGGATCGCCGCTTGGTGGTCGACGAAATGGCGCACGCCGGCGCCCTCGAAAAAGGCGATGCCCCAGCCGTCATGGTGGGTGTCTGTCTGGCCGCCGCGCAGGGCAAAGCCGGTGAAACTGAACACAATGTCGGTCGGGACATTGCAGTTCATTGCGAGTAATTGGCACATCCCGCAACTTTATCAGGTTGCGGCGGCCCAAAGAAGCGCTGCGACCGCGAAAAATACCACCCACGACAAATGCCGCCCGCGCGTGAAGTACAGCGGGAACAGGCCGGAGACCAGCGCCACGACGCTGAATGCCTGCAGCACCGTGCGCGTTTGCAGCGCTTCGCCCGACGCTTGCAGGATGAGGATGGCGATCCCCCACCAGACAACAGTCAGCAGGTGCCAGACAAACCGCAAGGTGCCCGTGGTGAAGTCGGTACTCCCGAGCACCTTGGGCAAATTATCGCGCCGGAAAAGCCGCATCAGGATATAGCGCTCCCCCAGGTAGGAGTGGGCGACGCCAGTAAGGAACAGCAGCACAACGGCGGCGATCAGCATAGGCTTCATGGCATAACGAGGCTGAGCCACATGCCCAGCACCGCGAGGAAGTTGATGGTGAAAACAAGGCCGCGCAGCCGGACGTTTTTGGTGAGGACCTGCACGCCGGTATGCGCGATGCGGCCGGCGATGAAAGTCCACGCCAGATAGACGTGCAGCGGCTGCACCGCGTGCTGCACCAGCAGCAGCAGGCAAGCCGAGTAAAAGAACAGCGGCCATTCGAACTGGTTCGACAGGTTGGCGCTGATCCTCGGTTCATAGGCCGCCCACGGGTTGCTGCCGTCGGGGCGGCGGCCCAGTCCCCATATCGCCGGCGCGCGCGCCACCGTCAGCAGCGTGTACAGGATGGCAGCCAGGCCGACATGCGCCGCCATCGGGTAAATCAGCGGATCAGCCATCCAGTTCCTCGAAGTTCAGCTCCACGCCGTTGCCGGCGGGGTCGGTGAAGAAGATCTGCAGCACCTGGGTTTCCGGCACCAGCGCCGTCCGGTACGGGACGCCGCGCTGCGCCAACTCGCGCTCGTACGCCGCGCGGCCGCTGCATCGGAAAGCCGCGTGGTCAAAGGTGCCGTGCGGCGCCCCTTCCCGCTCTTCGCCCGGGCGCGCTTCGGACAAATGCAGCACGGCTTGCGGCCCGGCGTAGAGCCAGTAGCCGAAGCTCTTGAACGGCGGCCGGACGCCCGGCTGCAGGCCGACCACGTCGCGGTAAAAGTCCCGCAGCTCATCCAGCAGCGCACGCGGCGCGCGCAGGTTGTAATGACTGAATCCGAGTGCTGGCATTCCTTACCCCGTAACTGAAATGACAATTAAAATACCACGCATCCTGCCAACCTGAGGAACCGAAATGTCAAAACTGAACATCTTGTTTGCACTGGCCGGCCTGTTCTGCGCGTTCGATGCCAATGCGCAGAACGCGCGGCCAAAGGCGGACTGCATCAAGGTTTGCGTTGGCGAAAAGGAGATGAACTGGCTGTTTCGCCCGGCGCACCTGGCCCGCATGAAAAAAATCCAGGACGCCAGGAGGGACGCGACTGATCCGGCGCACCTCGCAGCGCTTCAAAAAGAAGAGGCCGAGGAACTCGAGCGCTATGCGGATAAAGTACAGGACGTTTGCGAGAACATCTGCAGAAACAATCCGCCCTGACCTGATCTGTACTAAATGCGACTTTATCGGGCGTTGCTTGTCAGATGAGATAGAGTTTGGTCCTATCCCATTTAACTTGATCAGATGAAGCAGCTCACCATAGTTTTGGTCGATCCTCCCGATGAAGAAGCGACGTCGGTCACACTACGCAGCGACAAGGGCGAAATTGTCGCATTTTGTTATCCCTGCGATTTAAAGGCGGGAGACGTCATCGAAAATCGATTGACCGTCTTGGATGCAGAAGTCACTGCCACATACCTACCTGATTGGCCTGACGATGAAAAGGAAGCTCTGTCCAATGAGTGGATCGAACGCATCGGGCATTATGCATATCGGGGCCGTGGGCGTGTGATCAATCAGGAGGATGGCCTAGTCGAAGTACAAGGATTTCTGATCGAAATGGGCGCACTGTCCTATGGCCACGTCGATTTCGAAATCACTCGCTTTGACGTGTCTAGATGAACGTCTCGGAAAAAATGTCTTGCCCCAACCTTCTGATGAAGAATTCAACGTTTCTGACCATAATAGTCGTAAGTTTGGCATTTCTAAGCTGTCCCGCTTTCGCCGCCGACAAAGCGAGTTGTATTATTTTCGATGGAAATCCCGTAGCTGTGAAATACGCTTCCGGCAAGCTGAAACGCCTGCCAAGTCAGGATGCGAATGATGTGGAACGTCTGCTTGAACTTGAGGCTGTGTCCGCTTTGATAAAGGAGTCGCAGCTAAGTTCTCTGTCCCAGGCCATGCCGGCGTCTGTCCGAATTTCGCCACCGCGCATGACGGAGTATGGTGTGGCCATGTTTGAAGTTTTGACGGACAGCCCTGACATGCAGCGCATACGAACGCCGAATTTGGTCTGGTCAGGGCCACCACTGTTTCGTCAGGTCAGACTTGACCTCCCAGGTGCTCGTGCTCAGCTGAAGCGCTCATTAATCGCCCGATCGCACAGGGTGCTCCAGTCCAAACTCGATTTCCGGTCTTACGAACCGGTAGGCCGACGGCTCAAGCTCGACGGCCCCGTGAAAGTTCGGGACTATGGCCGAACCGCTAGCGCTCCTCATCTAGCTTTCGTAGCCATTACATGGCGCATCAAAGATTTGCCGGAAACCCTTTCTGACCATGGGATGGATTCATTGGCTCCATTTTTCCGAGTCGAGTATGTCGTCGATACCCGAACTGGTAAGCCGATTTATCGCAACACGACGAACGTAGGGGGCATTGAAGACTGGGATTTACGCCTCTTCAAGGAACCCAATGGTCCCTTAATGATGGCGGTGACGATCAAGTGCAGTGACGGGGCGGAACCGTTTATCCTTGATCTGGAAAATGAATCATATGGAACAGTCGGCAGCAACGATGTGCCTGAAGTCGCTCACTGTTTTCCTGCACAATGACCGGTTTAAAAGCATGATTGCCAGCAGTCTATGCCAACAATCTTTTTCGAGTAAAGCATGAGTCTTGGACGGTTGACTGGTAAAGAGATGGATGCATTCGAGCGTATATGGACTCGCATAACGCTTGCCTCAGGAGTGACGCTGGTCGCAGCGCTTGTAGTAGTTGGCGTCTTCTGGGGTGACAGGGCAATTATGCTCTTCGGTGGCGCGGTTGCAACCGCGTCGATAGCCGTACTGTTGATTGCCGCCGCAAAGCTGCGTGAGTTGGGACGTGGATTGGGTGGGTCAGATCGCGACGAGCGCGGCAATATGCACTCGGCACTTCAGAGCCTGGACGATTGATAGCAGCTGCGGGTAGAAGCTGGCGTTTTCTGCGCCGGAACGACTCTTCAGAATCTCAGGGATGGTAGGCCAGGAGTTAAGAAACCTAAGTCTGAGCCAGTACACCTGGTCAGGCATTGACCCAGTCCAACGCTTCCCGTTCGCTCTCGATAATCCGCATCTCGACGGCCTTGCCGTTGCGGAAGGTGTAGGCTGCGGCGTGCCGCCCGTCGCGCCATTCCGTTTCGCTTTTCAGGCGCACGTGGATCTTCAGGAATGCCACGATCTTGTCGCCGGCAACGACGAAGCGCTCCGGCTCGCAACTGCCTTCCGCCCATTTGCTGCGCGCTTGCGCAAAGTGGGCGCGCACCACGTCACGGCCACGATAAATGCCCCCGCCGGGGCTGTCGGGAAACTCGATCCAGACAATCTCCGGGTCAAAGTCCTTCACCACGGCCTCGATATCGCCGCGGTTCAATGCCGCGTACAGCTCACGTAGTGCGTCGGTACTCATTGCTGCGCTCCTTGCCTGCGGGCCCGGACAGAGCCCGCCAGGTCCATTCTGTCGATATCGTCGGTCGACATGATGGGGGCATACATGACGTCCTTCTGGTCGCCGGTACGCTTCCAGCCCATCCGCACTTCGCCGACAGTCCGCACCAGCATCTTGCCGATCCGCATGCCCGCCACCTCCGGCGACGCCGCTGTCCCATTCCGGTTATGCAGCAGGCGCGCAATCGATAATACCGAAGTATTCGCCGCCGGGTTGTGGTGCGCAAACAGGAAGCGGAACGTGCGGTCGGATGAATTGATGTCGCGGTTGGTCAGTACGATGTAGTAGGTGTTCGGTGAGACGTCGTGCAGCGTGGGCGCGATGCGCGCACTGAGGGCCATGAGGTCCTCTGCCGCGTACTGGCCGGTACCGGCGAAGGGCTCCAGCTTGCCGGACGGCGCCCAGAGGGTGGACCTGACCGTCAAGCCGGTTTCCGCGCTCACCCCGCGCGCCATGCGGCCAGCGGCCTGCTCCGCGATGCCGTCGGTGGGGATGATGTACACGTGCACCTTGTCCGCCGGGTTGGCGACAGGGAGATCCTGGTTCTGGGCGCGCGCACCCAGGCAAAAAAGAAATATGAGCAGGAGCCAGTAGCGGATTCGCATGGTCAAAAGATCCCAAATCTCTTCTTGCTCACATCTGCGCGTGCCAGGTCAACGATATCGCTCACCTTCCTCTTGTCGAACAGCGACAGCAATTCGTCGACGCCCTTGCGCAGCTTGAGGTTCATTTCGTTCTCGAACAAGGGCACCACGGCGTAAAACGTGATCTCCTTGCCGGAATCAATTGGCAGCCGGTGGAATGCCTGGGGGGCGCTGATCGAGGGCAGGATGATGGCGCCGCACAGCGCGGTATTCGCGGCATAGGGCTCGGGCGGGTCGCCGTTCGGCACCGTGTGTCCAAAACCCAGCCAGGTGTCGTGCTTGTGCGGCAAACGCGCCAGCATTTTCAGCAGGCGCACCGGCCAATACCATGCCTCGTCCTCGAACGAGGCCTGATCGACTTGCCAGTCGGCAGGCAAGGTCATCATCAGCTCGGCAAAGCGCGGCGCCCCTTCCGGCGTGCGCATCGGCAAGTCGCTCATGCCGGACGTTACCAGGCGATGGAAAGGAAAGTCTTCGCTGGGCTTGACCCAAAAGACATCGATGTGGACGGTGTCAGAGAAAATCTCGTGGAACACCGTTTCCGCCCTGCCCAGGTATTGTTCGATGTGGTCGGAAATTTGCTCGCAACAGTCCTCCCCTTGCGGCGCCTGCCATTCAGACGGGGCGCCATGACGGTAGATGGGCTGGCCGGCAAGCGATACCACGTCGGCGGATCGCACCGTGTCGTCGTTCAGATCCAAAAGATGCTCCTGCAAAAGCGCGCCGACCGAATTATTCAGTTAGCATTTTGCAAATATTAGCATCAGCTGGAAAAACGGGGCAAGCGTCTGCCCCGTGCCGGGTGGGGATTAGTGCAGGAGGACGGGTTGGCTCATCAATGCCTCGTAATTGCCCAGGAATTCATCGATCTCCTCGATGGTGGGCTCGCTGGCAATCAATTCGTTAACGTCGCGGCGGAAGCTCTGTGCCAGGACACCGGCAATGAAAATTTCACGTTTGCCGCCTTTGTCCACGATCTCGTAACCGCCGAAGCGCAAGGCTTCCAGGCTACGGTCCGCGCCAAATTCGACAACACTGTATTGCTCGCTGTTGTAAATGAGGTTCATATGGCTTCCTTCACAGTTCCGTTACCAGTTACCAAACCGAGATGGGGCTGTGGTCGCCGAATTCAAGCGGCCAGTTCAAGCGGCCAGTGTGGGCTCCAGGCGCAGCAGGGCGTCGTACGGGGCCGTGGCAAGCATGGCGCGCAGGCGGTCGACGTGGGTGGCGTCCGCCAGGCTGATAAAGAGCTGCGCCGGGGGACGGCGCAAGAGACGATTCAATGTAACACGTAATACCAGGTTGCCGGCGCAGCATAGGCAGCCGGGGGCGATGCGGTGTACCTGCGGCTGCCATGCCGGCGGGTCACTTTCATCATATACCAATGGGGAATTTCCGTCGGCCAAACCTTCCAGGATGATGGCGGTGGGCTGCCCAGGCGACAAAACGGCCGCGATCGCGTTTTCACGCGCCGCGGCCGTCGGGCCGATAACCAGGGTGGTAGCGGTCAAGCCTGGTTCTTCTTGGACAGCTTGCCCGGCTCCACGCCCAGCTGCTTGAGCTTGCGGTACAGGTGGGTGCGTTCCAGCCCGGTCTTCTCGGCCACGCGGGTCATGCTGCCGCCTTCGCGGCCCAGGTGGTGTTCGAAGTACATGCGCTCGAAGGCGTCGCGCGCTTCGCGCAGCGGCAGGTCGAACGACAGGTTGAAAATCGGGTTGTCGCCGTTCACCGCGCGCGCCATGCCCAGGTTATGGGTCACCGGTGGCTGCGCCACCTGCGCCTGGCCGAAGGCGCTGCTTTCCTCGACCGGCGCCGGCATGACCGGGCGCGCCGCCATCACGGGGGCACGCACCGCTTCCTGGGCGCGGCTCAGGCCAGCTTGCACTGCTTTCAGCAGCTTTTGCATGGCGATCGGCTTTTCCAGGAAGTTCATTGCGCCGATACGCGTCGCCTCGACGGCGGTATCGATGGTCGCGTGGCCGGACATCATGATGACCGGCATGGTCAGCAGGCCGTCGCGCTGCCATTCCTTAAGCAGCGTCACGCCGTCCGTATCCGGCATCCAGATATCCAGCAGGACCAGATCGGGCGCCCCGGCAGCACGCGCCTGGCGTGCCTGCTGGGCGTTTTCCGCCAGCGTGACCGCGTGGCCTTCGTCGCCCAGGATTTCCGAGAGCAACTCCCGAATGCCCATTTCATCATCAACTACGAGAATGTTTGCCATGTATCCCTTGCCCCTTCCCTCTTTTTTATCGCTTTCTACGCAGGCATTCTATACCTGTCGGCGCGACAATGATTTTATTAGTCCAACAATATTATGCCAACTACACCGGCGCCAACTTTAACAGCAAAATCAGCACCGACGCACCACTTCTATCGTCACGGTTCTGGATATCGATCCGGCCCCCGTGTTCCTCGATAATCTTTTTCACCATCGCCAGGCCCAGACCGGTGCCTTTCGCCTTCGACGTCACGTACGGTTCGAAGGCATTGGCCAGTATCTTGGGCGCGAATCCGGGGCCATTGTCCGAGATTGAGAGGCGCACTGCAATACGCGTGCCGCCATCTGCGCTCTGGTAGATGATGCCCTCGGTGACCACGTCGATGCGCGGCTCGGCGTCTTCAGGAGGGTGCTCCTGCAGCGCGTCCTGCGCATTTTGCAGCAGGTTGTGGATTACCTGGCGCAATTGTGTCTCGTCGCCCATGACCATGGGCAGGGCCGGCGCCAGGTTGGCGTGGATGATGTCGTTGCCCTCCCCGCTGATGTACAGGTGCAGGATCTCCTCGACCAGCGAGTTCAGGTCCAGCGGCTGCAGCACGGCAGGCGGGGTGCGGGCGTAATCGCGGAAGTCGTCGACCATGCGTTTCATGGCGGCGACCTGGTTGACGATGGTGCTGGAGGCTTTGTTGAGCAACTCCACATCGGGGCCCGACAGCTTGGATTCAAGCTTCATTTGCAGGCGTTCGGCCGACAGCTGGATAGGCGTCAGCGGGTTCTTGATTTCGTGCGCCAGGCGGCGCGCCACCTCGCCCCAGGCGATCGAGCGCTGGGCCGAGATCACGTCGGTGATATCGTCGAACACGACGATGTAGCCGGCGCCGGTTTCCAGCGGCAGGCGCGAGCCGCGCGTCAGCAGGATCAGCTCATTCTCGTCCGGGCTGCCGGGCGGGCGCGGGATCTCGATCTGGCGCTGCCAGTGCAGGCGCGCCACGTTGCGGCCGGCGGCGGTCTGCGCGCTCTGCGCCGAGAAGGCGTTGATGATGGCGGCGGCGAATTCCTGCATGCCCTCCACCTGCGCCAGCGGCTGGCCGATCAGGGTGACGCCGGCGTGCTGCAGGATGCGTTCGACCGAGTCGTTGCAGGTGACCAGGCGGAATTCGGAATCGAGCACCATCACGCCCGCCGACATATTGGCCAGCACCGATTCCAGGTGGGCCTTGGCGTTCTGCAGCGCTATTCGATTACGTTCGACGGCGCTGCGCGCTTCGGACAGCTGGCGCGTCATGGTGTTGAAGGATTGGGTCAGGGTGCCCAGTTCGTCCGAACTGGCCACGATCGGGCGCGGCGACAGGTCGCCCTCGGCCACGGCGCGGGTGCCTTCGGCCAGCAGCAGCAGGGGCTGGGCCAGGTCGTTGGCGATCAGGAAGGCGGCGGCGATGGCGCCGAACACTGCCAGCAGCAGGGTCAGGGTCAGCGTCTCGGTGTACATCTTGCGCAGGCCCTCGCGCGCCACAAAGCGCTCCTTGTACTCGGAGAAGGCGGTGCGCAGCATTTCGCCGTTGCTGGCCAGCTTCTGCGGCACGGCCTGGATGATCTGCAGGTAGCGCGGCGCCAGGTGGGCGCCGGACGGCTGCACGGGGTCGGGAATGGCCATCAGCACGCGCAGGCGCAGCACGCTGTTGGCGTCCGGCGGCGCCGGCGGCGGCGCGCCCACGCGGTCGTCGCGCAGCTCGCCGCCGCCTTCGTAGGCGGCGTAGGACGGCTCGTCCTTGGCCTTGTTCAGCATGGCGGCGCTGGGCAGGTCGGCCGACAGGTTGACGCGCCGTTCGCCCATGGCCGATACGATCAGGCCGCCGTCCGCATCGACGATGATCGCGCTCTGCGTGCCGGGATGGCGGCGCACGAAGCGCGCCAGCGTGGCCGGGGCGGCGTAGAACGGGTCTTCCGCCAGCTGGCGCACGGTGCCGCGCGCCTGGGCTTCCAGTTCGGCCAGCGAGTCGTCCAGGGCGGAGCGGCCCAGGTCCAGGCCGGCGTCCAGCGCCTCCTCCACCCGCACGTTGAACCAGGAATCGATCGAGTGCGACACGAACTGCACCGACACCAGGAAGATCACCAGGCCGGGCAGCACGCCGATGGCGGCAAACAGCACCACCAGCCGGGTCATCAGCTTGGAGCCGAACTTGCCGCTCTTGTAGCGCGAATAGAGGCGGAACAGCGACACGCCCACCAGCAGCACCAGCGCCACCGCGACGGAGGCGTTCAGGCCGAGCAGCCAGCCGTAATAGCGGTCGAAAAAGCCGGAGTTGTCGGAGGCGGAGGCGAGCAGGAACAGCAATATGCTGCAGATCGCGCCAGCGACGACAAACAGGTACCTGAGGGCAGACTTCACTTACTCAGCCCTGTACTGGAAGGTTTTTTTGCTGGACGACAGGCGCCACTCGCTGTTGTTGAAGGCGTTGACCTGGATCGGCTTGGGCAGGTAGTCCTTGTCCATGCCCATGCGCAGGGTCACGTTGTACGTTTCGCCCACCTTCAGGGCGCCGCGCGGCGCGACCACCCAGCGGGTCGGGCGGCGGATGAAAAACAGGGCCTCGTCCAGCGTGGCGAAGGGCTGGGCCACGGAGCCGATGATCTTGACATGGTACTGGCGCGTCAGCACGTCGTACCACAGCTTGTGGGTGCGCTTGGCGGTGACGGCTTTTTCGTCGAACCAGTACCAGCGCGGGCGGGTGAAGCTGATTTCGGTGGTGAAGTGCAGCGAGACGCCCGACTGCACGGCGTCTTCCAGGCCGTGGCTCAGGTCGAACGCGTAGGCGGCGGACAGGCGGTAGCCCTCCTCTGCCGCCTCGATATAGGCGCGCGTGATCTCCACCGTTTCATCGGCGGCACGGGCGGCGTGCGGCAACGCACACGCAAGCGTTAACAGCAACTGCCAGCAAAGGAGTCGAAAAAATCTTTGGATCACTTGCCTGGTGCTCGTCAAAGGGTTACGCATCTTTCCGGAACAATGCGTAGAACAATCCATCGTGATCCTGCTCGGCGCCGCCCAGGGGCAGCAATTGGCCGGGTGCATCGAGGCGGGTGGCGCGGTTGCGCACCGCGAAAGCGGCCGCCTGTGCCTCGGACTCCTGCGGCCACAACGAACATGTCACGAACAGCAATTTACCACCGGGGGCGAGCATTTTCCAAAGATTGTCGAGAATTTGCGACGAAAGTGTTGCAAGTTGACGGGTGTCGCTCTTGCGGCGCAGCCAGCGGATATCCGGGTGGCGGCGCACGATGCCAGAGGCGGTGCAGGGCACGTCGGCCAGGATGCGGTCGAACGGCTGGCCGTCCCACCAGGCGTCGGTCTGGGCTTCGGCCGGCTGCAGTTTGGCCTGCAATTGCAGGCGGTCGAGGTTTTCCTGCACGCGCTGCAGGCGCTTCGGGTCGGCGTCCAGGGCGGTCAGGTCGACATCGGCCAGTTCCAGCACGTGGCAGGTCTTGCCGCCCGGGGCGGCGCAGGCGTCCAGCACGCGCATGCCGTCTTGCACGTCCAGCAGCGGGGCTGCCAGCTGCGCGCCGGCGTCTTGCACCGATACGTCGCCCTCGGCGAAACCGGGGATCTGCTGCACCGGCACCGGCTTGGCCAGGCGGATGGCCGAGGGGCCAATCTGCTGCGCTTCGATGCCTTCTTGCGCCAGGCGGGCCAGGTAATCCTGCACGCTGGTGCGGCGCACGTTCACGCGCAGGGTCAACGGCGGGGCTTCATTGCCCGCTGCCAGCAGCTGCTCCCATTGCTTCGGGTAGGCCGTGATGACGGCGTCGATCCACCATTGCGGGTAGTTATATCTGGCTTCCGGATGCTCCAGCGCTTCTTCCAGCAGGTCGTCCTTCTCGCGCAGGAAGCGGCGCAGCAGGGCGTTGACCATGTTCTTGGCGCGCGCGGTGTCCGGGTGCGAGCCGGCGGCCGTTACGGCCTGGTCGACCACGGTGAACGCTTCGTAAGGCGCCGGGCTGCCGTCGGCCGGCACGATCAGCGGCAGGGCTGCCGACAGCAGGGCTGCCACCATCGGGTCCGGGGCTTTCTCGGCCATGAAGCTGACCAGCCTTTCGCTCAGCGCCAGCTGGCGCATGGCGCGGTAGGCGATGTCCTGGATCGCGCCGCGGGCTTGCGGGGTGGCGTTGTTGTTGGCAAAAATGCCAGCCAGCGCTTGCGGCAGCGCCATGCCTTGCTGGACTTGTACGGTGGCGCTGGCGGCGCCCAGCAGGGCGAAGGCCAGCGAGTCCTGTTTCAGTTCGGCTTTGAAGTCGGTCTGGACGCGGGGTTTCAGGTCGCGGTGGTGGCTTTCGCGCATGGCGGGTTTGCTTGTTGGGCGCTGCGCTGGCGGCGCGTCTGCCCCTCCGGCCGCAGGCTTGCGGGCGGCCCAAGGCGAGCCAGAGCCCGCGCCTTCGCCACGGCCGAAGCCGCGTTGCCCGCTGTCCGAACGCGAATCGTTGCGGAAATCGCCACCTTCGCGGCCAAAGCGACGCTGGCCGCCTTCGCTGCGACCGTCTTCGCGCGGACCACGGCCTTCGCCGCCGCCGAAACG